>NZ_JBPBFH010000004.1:0-77231 GCF_050896295.1 Neisseria sp. SLRRB23 | reverse complement strand
TTCAGTTGCATAGGGTCGGATTGTTGAAAGNGGAGGATTTGATGGATTCGATGAAAACGGTAGAAATGTGGGATTGATGGAAACGGCGGGCTGAAGCCCCCTGCGGTTACTGTCAGGTTTCGGTTATATTGGAATTTCGGGAAACTTATGAATCGTCATTCCCGCGCAGGCGGGAATCCGGTCCGTTCGGTTTCAGTTATTTCCGATAAATTTCTGCTGCTTTTTATTTCTAGATTCCCACTTTCGTGGGAATGACGGTTCAGTTGCTACGGTTACTGTCAGGTTTCGGTTATATTGGAATTTCGGGAAACTTATGAATTGTCATTCCCGCGTAGGCGGGAATCTAGAACGTGGAATCTAAGAAACCGTTTTATCCGATAAGTTTCCGTGCGGACAAGTCTGGATTCCCGCTTACGCGGGAATGACGGGTTCAGTTGCATAGGGTCGGATTGTTGAAAGGGGAGGATTCGATGGATTCGATGAAAACGGTAGAAATGTGGGATTGATGGAAACGGCGGGCTGAAGCCCCCTGCGGTTACTGTCAGGTTTCGGTTATGTTGGAATTTCGGGAAACTTATGAATCGTCATTCCCGCGCAGGCGGGAATCTAGTCTGTTCGGTTTCAGTTATTTCCGATAAATTCCTGCTGCTTTTCATTTCTAGATTCCCACTTCCGTGGGAATGACGGTTCAGTTGCTACGGTTACTGTCAGGTTTCGGTTATATTGGAATTTCGGGAAACTTATGAATCGTCATTCCCGCGCAGGCGGGAATTTAGTCTGTTCGGTTTCAGTTATTTCCGATAAATTCCTGCTGCTTTTTATTTCTAGATTCCCACTTCCGTGGGAATGACGTCGGGGCGGATAAATCCTTGCAATCTAAAATCTCGGCATTTCCAATAAATTTCATATTTTTCATTTCATTATTCTCAATCACTTATTGCCCGAAGGTCGGTTTGTATCGGCCGGTAAAAATCCGTCCCTTAATCAGCCGGGGTTTTTTGGGCGCATTAAGCGTTTTAGACGGCATTTGCCGTTTCGGGTACAGGCAGGGGGTTTTCGGGTAGAATGGCACTCTTTTATCCGGCTGTTGAAAAATATGTCTTCATCTGTTTCAAGTAAAACGCGCTATTGGGTATTGGCACTTGCCGCCATCGTGCTGGACCAGTGGTCGAAGTGGGCGGTGCTGTCGTCGTTTCAGTATCAGGAACGCGTCAATGTCATTCCTTCCTTTTTCGATTTGACCTTGGTTTACAACCCCGGCGCGGCCTTCAGCTTCCTTGCCGATCAGGGCGGCTGGCAGAAATATTTCTTTTTATTGTTGGCTGTGGCGGTCAGTATTTATCTGGTACGCGCCATTTTGCGCGACGAGTTTGCAGCCCTCGGCAAAACGGGTGCGGCGATGATTATCGGCGGTGCGTTGGGCAATGTCATCGATCGCCTGATTCACGGCCATGTGGTCGATTTCCTGCTGTTTTACTGGCAGGATTGGTTTTATCCGGCCTTTAATATTGCCGACAGCTTTATTTGTGTCGGTGCGGTATTGGCGGTGCTTGACAATATCGTCCATCGCACAGATAGCAAAAAAACGTGAATGCTGTCTGAACACGGAATACAAAACTTATGAACGGAAAAACCATCATCCTTGCCAATCCGCGCGGCTTCTGCGCCGGTGTGGATCGGGCAATCAGTATTGTCGAACGTGCTTTGGAAGAGTTCGGCGCACCGATTTATGTGCGTCATGAAGTCGTCCATAACAAGTTCGTCGTCGATAACCTGCGCGAAAAGGGTGCGGTGTTTGTCGACGATTTGGCGGAAGTGCCTCGGGGCGCGACGCTGATTTATTCGGCACACGGCGTATCGAAGGCGGTGCAGCAGGAAGCGGCGGAGCGCGGTTTCCGGGTATTTGATGCGACTTGCCCGCTGGTGACGAAAGTGCATAAGGAAGTTGCCCGCCTCGATGCCCTGGACTGCGAAATCATCATGATCGGGCATAAAGGTCATGTCGAGGTTGAAGGAACGATGGGACAGCTCGAACCCGGGAAAATGCTTCTGGTGGAAACGGTCGGAGATGTTGCCAAACTCGAAGTCAAAAACCCCGACAAACTTGCCTATGTCAGCCAGACCACGCTCTCGGTCGATGAAACCAAAGACATCATTGCCGCGCTGAACGCGCGTTTCCCCAATATCCGCAATCCGCGCAAAGAAGATATCTGCTATGCGACCACCAACCGGCAAACCGCCGTCAAAGAGTTGGCGGAACAGTGCGACATCGTCATCGTGGTCGGTTCNCCCAATTCGTCCAACAGCAACCGCCTGCGCGAAGTGGCGGCATTGCGCGGAATCGATGCGTATATGGTGGATAATGCGGGCTACTTGCAACGCGCATGGTTTGAGGGAAAACAAAAAGTCGGCGTAACGGCAGGCGCGTCCGCGCCCGAAGTGTTGGTGCAGGAAGTGCTGGCAACCATACGCGGGTGGGGGCATGAAACCGTACGCGAAGGGGAGGGTGCGGAAGAAAGCATCGTGTTCGTCCTGCCCAAAGAGTTGCGCCGCGAGGGCGAAACCAAACCCGATTTGTGCAAACGTTGAGCAAGCGTTGAATGCTTGGGCAAAACAAATGCCGTCTGAACAACCTTCAGACGGCATTTGTTTCGGGTGTCTGATGCGGAAACCAATCAGGCGTAATGTCGTGCAAGAAAACCGGGCAGTTCGGACAAGTCGTTCAATACGGCGAGATGAGGTGCGCTAAGGAGCTGTTCGCGCGAATGTGCGCCGGTGGTAACGCCGACTGCCGCCGCCCCCGCGTTTGCCGCCATATGCAGGTCATGCGCCGTATCGCCGACGACCAATGCTTCTTTCGGGTCGAGTCCCAGTTCGCCGCAGAGTCCGAATACCATTTCGGGCGAGGGTTTGGAGGGATATTCCCCCGCGCAGGCGGTGGCGAGCCAATAGCTGCCGGTGGCGGTTTGGCTGATGGCACCGTCCAAGCCCGCCCGCCCTTTGCCTGTGGCGACGGCAAGCCAGTATCCTTGCGCTTTGAGCTTGTCCAGACAGGGCAGGGCATCGGGAAAGAGCGTCATATTGCGGTTGTTGGGATTGAGGTAATGTGCGGAATAGGTGCGTGCGATGTCGGCAACTGCGGTTTCAGACGGCATTTCGAGCAGGTCGCGGATGATTTCGGGCAGACTGTATCCGATCAGACTGCGGACACGGTCTGTTTCCGGCATGGGGAATCCGCATTCGGCGAAGCTGCGGCGCATGGTGTCGATAATGGGTTGGGTTGTATCGGCAAGCGTGCCGTCCCAGTCGAAAATGATGAGTTTGGGCGGGTTCATGGCAGGTTGTTTGCGGTGAAAAGGCAGATTTTATGCGGAAAACGCAGACGTGTCGCATTTTCAACAAAATTTGTCGGGCGGGCGATATATTTTCCCGAACAAGCCGCGTTGCATTTTATTAGAATATAACAATTATCATTTATATGAATTGGACAGTTTATGTCAGTTTTCCGCATCAATATGACGGCAGCCGCTGTTTTGACCGTACTTTCTTCTTCTGCGTTTGCCGCCCAAACGGAAGGTTTGGAAACCGTCCATATTAAGGGTCAGCGTTCTTACAACGCGATTGCCACCGAGAAAAACGGCGATTACAGCTCGTTTGCCGCCACCGTCGGTACAAAAATCCCCGCTTCTTTGCGCGAAATTCCGCAATCCGTCAGTATCATCACCAACCAACAGGTCAAAGACCGCAATGTTGACACCTTCGACCAACTGGCACGCAAAACGCCCGGTTTGCGCGTGTTGAGCAACGACGACGGACGCTCTTCGGTTTACGCACGCGGTTACGAATACAGCGAATACAACATCGACGGCCTGCCTGCGCAGATGCAGAGTATCAACGGCACGCTGCCCAACCTGTTTGCCTTCGACCGCGTGGAAGTAATGCGCGGGCCGAGCGGACTGTTCGACAGTAGCGGCGAGATGGGCGGTATCGTAAATCTGGTGCGCAAACGCCCGACCAAAGCGTTCCAAGGTCATGCTGCAGCGGGATTCGGTACGCACAAACAATATAAAGCCGAAGCCGACGTTTCAGGCAGTCTGAATGCCGACGGCCGCGTGCGCGGCCGCGTGATGGCGCAGACCGTCGGCGCGTCTCCGCGTCCTGCCGAGAAAAACAACCACCACGAAACCTTCTACGCAGCGGCGGATTGGGACATCAACCCCGATACGGTTTTGGGCGCGGGCTATCTTTACCAGCAACGCCACCTCGCGCCGTACAACGGCTTGCCAGCCGATGCCAATAACAAATTGCCGTCCCTGCCGCAACACGCATTTGTCGGCGCGGATTGGAACCGATTCAAAATGAACAGCCACGACGTGTTCGCCGATTTGAAACATTACTTCGGCAACGGCGGCTACGGCAAAGTCGGTATGCGCTATTCCGACCGGAAAGCCGATTCCAATTACACGTTTGCCGGCAGCAGTCTTGATAAAGCCGGAAAAGCCTCGGCTGCAGGTTTGGGTACGGACATCAAACAAAAAGCCTTTGCGGTTGACGCAAGTTACAGCCGGCCGTTTGCCTTGGGCAACACCGCCAACGAATTTGTGATTGGTGCGGACTACAACCGTTTCCGCAGTACCAACGAACAAGGGCGTTCGACTTTGTCAAAAAGCGTCGCTTTAGACGGTTTCCGCGCTTTGCCTTATAACGGCATACTTCAGAACGCCCGCGCCGGAAACAAAGGTTTCAATCACTCCGTTACCGAAGAAAATCTCGACGAAACCGGTTTGTATGCCAAGACGGTGTTCCATCCTCTGGAAGGTTTGTCGTTGATTGCAGGTGGACGTGTAGGACATCACAAAATCGAGTCGGGCGACGGCAAAACCCTGCACAAAGCTTCAAAAACCAAATTCACCGGCTACGCAGGCGCGGTTTACGATATAGACGGCAGCAACAGCCTGTACGCTTCCGCCTCCCAGCTCTACACGCCGCAAACCAACCTCGATGCCGACGGCAAGCTGCTCAAACCACGCCAAGGCAACCAGTTTGAAGTCGGCTATAAAGGCAGCCATATGGACGACCGCCTCAATACCCGAGTTTCGTTCTACCGCATGAAGGATAAAAATGCCGCCGCACCGCTGGACCCAAACAACAAAAAAACCCGTTACGCCGCATTGGGCGAGCGCGTGATGGAAGGTGTTGAGACCGAAATCAGCGGCGCGATTACACCGAAATGGCAAATCCATGCAGGTTACAGCTATTTGCACAGCCAAATCAAAACCGCCTCCAATTCACGCGACGACGGCATCTTCCTGCTGATGCCCAAACACAGCGCGAATCTGTGGACGACTTACCAAGTTACGCCCGAGCTGACCATCGGCGGCGGCGTGAACGCGATGAGCGGCATTACTTCATCTGCAGGGATGCATGCAGGCGGTTATGCCACGTTCGATGCGATGGCGGTATACCGCTTCACGCCCAAGCTGAAGCTGCAAATCAACGCCGACAACATCTTCAACCGCCATTATTACGCCCGCGTCGGCGGCGCGAACACCTTTAACATTCCCGGTTCGGAGCGCAGCTTGACGGCAAACCTGCGTTACAGTTTTTAAAGACCAATATGCCGTCTGAAACGGCAGCCGCAGCATCATCAAACCACAACAAGCTGCGCGGCATACCCTATGCTCTCACAACTGGAGTATGGCATTGTGAAGGAAAACAGACCGAACCGGCAGGCAGACCGCTTTGCCGGTTCGGTTTTACCGCTTGCCGCCAGTCTGACCCACAGGCCGAACATCATGAAACCCATACCGACCGACACATTCCAACCTGCCATACTGCCCCAAGCCTTTGAAACCGAAATCAAATCCACCTGCACGGGGCGAATCTATCGGATTCAGACGGCAACACTCGGCGAAATGCCGTCTGAAGGCTATCCCGTCCTCTTTGTCCTCGACGGCGAAGCCTTTTTCCCCGCACTTTTCAACATCATGCAGTCGCTGATGCCCAACCCCGTTACCCGAAGCAACGCCCCCTGCCTGATTGTCGGTATCGGCTACACGACAGGCAGTGTGCGCGATTTGGTACAACGTGCCGCCGACTACACGCCGCCGCTTGGAGACAACGCCGCAGCAGACGAACGGCAGCAGTTCGGACAGGCAGACCGCTTCGCCGCCTTTATCGACAGCGAACTGACCGCCTTTTTAGAAAGCAAATACCGGTTGGACAAAAATGAAACCGCCGTATTCGGGCATTCGTTCGGCGCACTATTCGGACTGTATTCCCTGCTTTCCCACCGCCGTTTCAGACGGCATTGGCTCGTATCCCCCTCGATTTGGTGGCACAACAGGCGGATACTCGACTTTATGCCGTCTGAAAACCGGCTAAACGGCATCGATGTCTGCCTCAACATCGGCGCGCTAGAACGGGGCAGCGATTGTAAACGCAGGGAAGAACGCGACATGGCAGGGCAGGCCGAACAAATGGCGGCAGAGTTGGACAGGCGCGGGGCCGCCGTATTTTTCCGGGAATATCCGAATGCCAACCACGGCAATGTCCCGTTTCACTCGCTGACCGACTGCGTCGAATATTTGAGGAAGGTTTGGCAGAGGTAGGGAATCAGGGGTGGGCATAAAAGGCTTATCGCAAGGTTGGAAGCCAAGAAGACCAAAAAAGCCGTCATCGCCGCATTGATGCGTAGGCTTGCCAGTACGTACCACATAGACAAGAAAATCAAAGATGACGGATCATCGCGTTATAAACCAGCATAAATCCCAATAAGAAAAAAGGCATTTCTTTTGAAACGCCTGCCTTGCCGCGTGTAAAATCCTTTCAATTGTAAGGATTATGTTATCGATCAAAGGAGTATCTTTTCCATTTCGCAGTGCGACAATGACGCATTGGGTGGTATTTTGTCCAATGACGTTGTAGCTCCCATTCTCATTTCGCAGTGCTACAATGGTCATGGCTTGCGCCTGAACAGTAGAGCGGTTGTAGCTCCCATTCTCATTTCGCAGTGCTACAATTCTATATCGGCTCTCCATCGTCTCTCTGTCGTTGTAGCTCCCATTCTCATTTCGCAGTGCTACAATGCAGGCATGGCGAAATAATTGGTTTTTATGGTTGTAGCTCCCATTCTCATTTCGCAGTGCTACAATTGCCGTTATTTGACAGATTTAATCATGCTCGTTGTAGCTCCCATTCTCATTTCGCAGTGCTACAATGGCTTGAACATTTCATCGTTTGCCATCATGGTTGTAGCTCCCATTCTCATTTCGCAGTGCTACAATAATTACGCCAATCGCTACAACGCCTTCTTTGTTGTAGCTCCCATTCTCATTTCGCAGTGCTACAATCGCCTGTTCCAACGTTTCCACAACTTTATCGTTGTAGCTCCCATTCTCATTTCGCAGTGCTACAATCTTTATGTATTGGTTTCCGCCCATATGTTCGTTGTAGCTCCCATTCTCATTTCGCAGTGCTACAATAAAGACAACATTTATTATTCAGACGAAGCAGTTGTAGCTCCCATTCTCATTTCGCAGTGCTACAATAACAAAACCCATGATTACATTGGCCACTTGGTTGTAGCTCCCATTCTCATTTCGCAGTGCTACAATTCTAGACAAACGAAATTGTAGGAGTTTTTGGTTGTAGCTCCCATTCTCATTTCGCAGTGCTACAATCTAGTTGCTTTGCGCTACACCACAAAAATAGTTGTAGCTCCCATTCTCATTTCGCAGTGCTACAATAATTCACAATGACTTAAGACAAAATTATTCGTTGTAGCTCCCATTCTCATTTCGCAGTGCTACAATACATATGTGAATAGCGGGCGCGCTAGAGATGTTGTAGCTCCCATTCTCATTTCGCAGTGCTACAATCCGGCGAGCAATGGCATTATTCTTTCCTCAGTTGTAGCTCCCATTCTCATTTCGCAGTGCTACAATTGGTTAGTTCATGCTTTGCACTCACTAATAGTTGTAGCTCCCATTCTCATTTCGCAGTGCTACAATTGCTAGCTATCTTGCATACACTAGGGCTTAGTTGTAGCTCCCATTCTCATTTCGCAGTGCTACAATTGCCCCGATGAAGTATTACAGGGACAGCGGGTTGTAGCTCCCATTCTCATTTCGCAGTGCTACAATAACGCGGTTTTTGATACTTAAGCGGTATTTGTTGTAGCTCCCATTCTCATTTCGCAGTGCTACAATTGATTTGCGCAACCGCCATCTCGGTTTCGTGTTGTAGCTCCCATTCTCATTTCGCAGTGCTACAATACCCCAACGGGAAATCCTTATTATGTAAGGGTTTCCCGTTTTATTTGTTCTGAAAAAATGGGCTTAAAATAACAATAATTGGTCTGAATTGACCTTTTTTTCTTGGGTTTTCAGCTCGCCCAACAGCAGTTTCATGGCGGCATATTGCTTTTCTGTTATCTCCAAACAGCGGATTGAGCCTTCTTGCGGAAGGTTTGCACACAGTCTGTTGTGGTGTTTTTGCAACGAATCGCGGCCTTTGACGATACGGCTGTATACGGAAAGTTGCAGCATTTGGTATCCGTCTTTTAATAAAAACTGGCGGAATTGATTGGCGGCTTTGCGCTTTGCCGCCGTGATAACCGGTAGATCGAAGAAGACGATAATCCTCATAAATTTGGCCTCACTCATATTGGTATTCTTTCAATGGCAAGATTTCAGGCAGTTTCAGTTGTTTGGCGTTTTTATCGGTTACGCCGGCTTGGAATGAGGAAACCATTTTGTCGATGGCGGCCAAGGTGCTGAAATGTTGCTGTTCGATGCTGATTTGATAGTGAAGGGTTTTGATAAGGTGTTGTTTGATGCCGGGTGTCAGTTCAGTTTTCAGACGGCCTTGTTCGTACAAATGTATCACGGTCAGGTCGGCCAATGGGCGTAAGGGTTCGATAAAGTCATCGGCGAGATTAAATGGATTGAGTTCGCTTCTATGAAACAAGCCTAATGCAGGCAACCAACCGTATAAGGTGAGGGTGCGTGCAACTGCGGCCCGGAGCACGGCGTAGGTGTAGTTCAATGCGGCATTGACGGCGTTGTTGTCATTACGGGTAAATTTTTCTCCAAAGAGGGCTTGGAAGTAGAGGGCGGCAGCTTGGGCTTCACGGTTTCCTGTATCGCCTGAACGGACTTCAGATGCCAAAGTGCGCAGCCGTTTGGCTGCAAGATCATTGCCGGTTTCGTTTGCAACAAATGCTTGATTCAGGATTTTTTGGCGGATGATATGTTGCCAGAGTTGCTTTTTTAAGGGTTCGCTTATGTTCAGTTGCAGCTTGAGGATTTTAAGTTGGCGGTGATATTGGGCATAAGGCAGCCATTGTCCGCAGGGCAGGAACTGCTCGTCGCAGGTCAGCAGGGTTGCGCCATGTTCGGCTAAGGCTGATAGGAGCGGGGCGGTAATCAGGGTTTCGCGATTTTCGATGATGATAACGGCGATGTCTTCTAATGGTACGGTATGGGACTCGCCGTTTTGTTGAATCAGCAGTTGCCGGCGTTGCAAGGATAGTTTGCCGCCGTTTTGAATGAGCAGGCTGCGCCAAGTCATGTTTTTCCCCTTATTTTGATATAAAAAATCCCTGCTTCAGGCCGTCTGAAACAGGGATAGATTAATTTAACGGACAGGTGGGCGTTTTTTCAGACGGCATGGTCTGATTTCTTTGCCGAGTTCGTCAATTTGGTATTTTTGTATTAATACAAGATTTTGGGTGCTAATACGGAATTGCTGTTCTTTAGAGCCTTTATCATGCCAAGCTAAATAGAATCGTCCATTAGAGCTATCACAGTTGATATAGTAGGCGAATTCTACTTTAGATTTTTCATCTTTTTGAAAAGCAATCAGATCATACTTATGCAAGCTAAAACAGAATGTATAGCTATCATCAATCCGGTATCCTTTACAATCAATATCGGGAAGAATGTTTTCAGCAACCTGCCAAGCATAGATGGGAACAATAAAATACTGATTTTTTCCTTTCTTATCCACTTTACAGAACACATCAACACGTACCATGTCTCCATTATCTGCAATGGTATAAGCATTTTTTTTATTTAATAAGACTCCGCTCTCTTGGGTTTTTTCGACTCTCACAGCTTTAACCAGTTGTCCTCCCTTTTTATAAAACGGATTGTCCTTAGGGTCAAATGCTTGTTTAGCATTACCTCCATATGCCTCTAAACGCGCCTTAAGAGCCTCATATAATTCAATCTCTCTACCATTTTTATAATTAACCATATTTTCAAGGTCGGCCAACTTGATTTCGGTTAACCATACTCGTTTAACACTAATTTTTTCATTATGTTTAACAAATCGTTTAGCAGATCTCAAAGTATCTTTATGCGTACCGCTCATCTTCCGATTAGGCGCGCGCGAAACAAATAGTGGCGTAACGTATTCGTGTATGGCTTCGGGACGAGAAGATAATTTTTCAGCGAGCAACGCGCGCAGTTTTTCTGGGGTATCGGCTTCTTCGAATTTGGGTTTGCCGTCCGGTTTGCCGAAGACGCGAATCATGACTTCTTGTGCGAAAAATTCCCAAGGTTGCGGGAAGTGTGTTTTTTGATGCAGCACTTCTCCTGTTTCTTTATCTATGGTTTTGCCGTCAAACGCGTTCATCTCTTTATAGCGTACAAAACGGGTAATTTTCTGCTGCATGGCAACGGTCGAGCAGGCAACGACGACGGCGTCCAAGGCGTGATGGCGGTCGTTTTCCGCACGCACTTTGCGTAATCCCCAAAAGCCGCGCAACAGATTGGTAATTTGTCCATTGGATGCAAAGACACGTCTTTTCCCTTTGCCTGTCAGCCGCATATGGTCGGCAATAAATTGGCACAGGAAACGGTTGACGTAGCGCGTATCGTTCAGATTGCGTTCTTTGAAGCCGTCTTCGTCAAATTTTTGCAGCAGAATCCGTTGTTTTTTACTGCGCGGGAAACGGCTGGTTTCAACACGCGCTTTAAATTCCTGCCATTCGCGGCTGTTGTCTTTGCCGTTGAAGTATTCGTAAGGGGTTTGATTGCCTTTGTTTTGGTTTTCGCTGCCCAATACCAGCACTTTATTGTTGAAACTGTCGTCCCATGTGCGCGAGAACGGCAGGGCATGGTCGATTTCGACATAGCCTTTTTCGTTCAGACGGCCTAAGTTGATTTCTTTGCCCGAATACAGGCATTTGCCGTGTTGTTGCTCGTACAGGCGCAGTTTCAGAATATCTTTGGATTTGGGTTCGCCGACAAAATTGGGGAAATACTCTCGGAATTTGGCGGCGGCTTTTTCCCGGTCTTTACGGTTTTCTTCCTGACGTTTCTCAATTTCTTTGCGGTCTTTAAATGATTTGCCCACTTCCCTTGCTGTTTCAATATGGATACGCGCAGGGGAGCCGTAACGCCGAACCACGCCGTTAATGACTTTTCTGGCTTGAGATAAGGCGCGCAAGACGACTGGATTGCGGATTTCGTCGGCAGGGATGGGCGGCAGATAAATCTTTTCTTCCGCATTTTTCTTGCCGTAATGGTCTCCGTAGATTTCGGCGCAGGCTTCATCGTAACGTTTGCCTTGCTCCATTAGAGGCACAATTCGGCGCAATGCTTTCAAGGAAATTTGGACGAACTTATCGAAGCTGATGTGTTTCAACAGCGCTTCTAAGATTTCGGGCTGTACACGGTCTTTCAGACGGCCTGTAATGTCTTCATCGGTTTTGAACAGAGAGAATGCCGTGCCGATTTCGTCTTGTAATTCGGGAGAAAGGCTTAATGGAGATTTTTTGTCTTTCAATCCTTCTTTTTCCAGCGCACGGCTGATAGCATGGTAGGCCTTCATTTCCATCAATGTTGAGGCTTCGGCATTGTCTTTACCATAGCGCAAGCCTTTGAAAAAGGCGGTATCGTCTAAACCCAGCAGCTTACGGGCTTGTGCGTAAGTCAGTTTGGATTTTCTGTATGGCTCGTCCATAAGCGTGGTGCGTTCGGTATCGGTCAATGGCCGCTCGCTGCCTTGCTCTAAAATACGCAGGTTGTTCAGTTTGGTCAGCCAGATAAAACGTTCGGCGGTGTAGGTGTTTTTAGCGGCTTTCGGCTCTGCCGACTCAAAGGTGCAATGTCCCAACATTTTTTGAACGGCATCGCCGGACAGGGCAGGGCGTTGCGTCATCAGCAGGGTTTCAATACCTTCTTTAAGGCCGTCTGAAACATGCGGATTGCCGAATTCTTTTTGTTTTTCAAACAGTAAATTTAGCTCCGCCTGCAAATCTTTGCGACTGAACGTATGAGAATAATCGCCGCGTTGGTTGCGGATATGGCCGCTTTCTTTCTCAAATTTATTTAAAGCCAATTCGGCCGGTGTGCGGAAATCGCCTGTCTGTAAGGCATGGGCATTGTTGGCCACGCCTTTAAGCAAAGCGCCAAGCTCCTTATCGGCAGTTTCGCCCTCGTTTTTTCTTTGCGACAAATAGCCGCGATGTTTGATTAAATGCAACAAGACTGCCGACCACTCCAAAGGCGTCAGTTTGCGGTCTAATGCGGCTGCGCGAAGTTGCCATGGTGTATTCGGTAAGGATTTGATCAAGCCGTTTTCATCAAAATCGGCGGCTTGTAATACGCCTTCGCGTTTCAATAGGCGACGGGCCCGAAGCAGGCGATGGGCGCGACGGCGGGTCAGGCGGCGGACACTGCGTGCCAAACGTCTTGCCATGGCGAGGGAATCTCCGGTTTTCGGCACTTCTGCACGCTCAAATATGCGCACGCCAAAATCAATCAGGCGGATGGGGTTTTCTTCTTCGTCGATTTCTACCATCGCCCAGCCGACGGATGTGATGCCGATATCGAGGCCGAGGATGTAGTTGATTGGATTAGGTTTGAAGGCAGCCATTTATTACTCCGTAAACAACGTTGCAAATAATGATAATATATCTGATTGCCTTATTTATATACAAATAGATTATTGACTTATCATCTCACAAGGGCTAGAATCCCAAACATATTGTCGCACTGCGAAATGAGAACCGTTGCTACAATAAGGCCGTCTGAAAAGATGTGCCGCAACGCTCTGCCCCTTAAAGCTTCTGCTTTAAGGGGCATCGTTTATTTCGGTTAAAAAATGCCGTCTGAAACCGGTTTTGGGCTTCAGACGGCATTTATATTTTGGGTTACCAATTCACGCGCACCGACCGGCTGCCGAGCAATGTTTCCAGTTCGCCGAACAATGCGGAACTCGGTGTAACCGTCCATTTCGGCGGCACTTGAAGCCTGCCCGACGCTTTTCCGTTGGCATACGACAGTTGCAGCGGGATGCGCGGCGTGTCGGGCAGTTGGTGGGCGGCGAGCAGTTGTACCAGTCCGCCGATGTCGTGATGCGGGGCGAGGGCGAGACTGAGGCTGCGGGCGTAGCGTTCGCGCGCCGTTTGCAGGGTCATGACTTGGTTTGCCATGATGCGCAACCCGTCGCCGCCGCCGTAGTCGTCGCGGCTGACTTTGGATTCGATAATCAGCACTTGGTCGGGTTTGAGGCAGTGGGCGCAGTTTTCCAGCGTCTGACCGCCGATCATGATTTCAACCTGCCCGCTCAAATCTTCGAGGCTGACGAAGGCGATTTTGCCACGTTTGCCCATCATGGTGCGCACGGCGGTCACGAATCCGGCGAGGCGCACGCTGTCTTGCGGTTTCAGACGGCCCAATTTGGTCGGGGCGATTTGGCGGACTTCTTGGGCATACGGGCCGAACGGGTGTCCGGACAGATAAAAGCCGATGACGGTTTTTTCTTCGGCGAGTTTTTCCGACTCGCTCCACATGGGCACGTCAACGAGCTGCACCGGTTCGATGGCATCTTCCATCATGTCGAAAAGTCCGCCCTGATTGGCGTTGGCGGCTTTTTGGTCCGCGTTGTTCATGGCAAGGTCGATGTTCGCCAAGAGCATGGCGCGGTTGGGTTCGATGCTGTCGAACGCGCCGCCGCGTATCAGGGCTTCGAGGGTGCGGCGGTTCATGTGTTCTTTGCCGACGCGCTCGCAGAAGTCCAAGAGGCCCGTAAACTTGCCGCCGCTTTGCCGCGCGGCGATGATGGATTCGACGGCTGCTTCGCCCGTGCCTTTAATCGCGCCGAGTGCGTAGCGGATTTTCATGTTCGGATACGGCGTGAAGCGGTAGTCGGATTCGTTGATGTCGGGCGGCAGGAACTCGATGCCGTTGGCGCGGCAGTCGTCGTAGAAATGCTTGAGCTGGTCGGTGTTGTCCAATTCAGACGACATAGTCGCCGCCATAAATTCGGCGGGGTAGTGGGCTTTGAGCCATGCGGTCTGATAGGAAATCAGGGCGTAGGCGGCGGCGTGGGATTTGTTGAAACCGTAGCCGGCGAATTTTTCCATGTAGTTGAAGATTTCGTCGGATTTTTCGCGCGAAATGCCTTGTTTCGCCGCGCCGTCGGCGAAGATTTCGCGGTGTTTCACCATTTCTTCGGGCTTTTTCTTGCCCATAGCGCGGCGCAGCAAATCCGCGCCGCCGAGCGAGTAGCCGCCGATAATCTGCGCCGCCTGCATCACTTGTTCTTGATATACCATAATGCCGTAAGTCGGCGCGAGGATGCCTTCGAGCAGCGGATGGATGTATTGGAATTCCTGTCCCTTCATACGCGCGACAAAGTCGGGGATGTTGTCCATCGGGCCAGGTCGGTAGAGCGANACGAAGGCAATCAGTTCTTCAAACTTGGTTGTATGCGCCGTTTTCAGCATTTTCTTCATGCCGGTCGATTCGAACTGGAACACGGCGGTAGTGTTCGCATCGCGGAAGATTTGGTAGGCAAACTGGTCGTCAAGCGGAATCTTGCCGACATCGACGATATCGCCGGTGGTGCTTTTGATGTTGTTCTGCGCCATTTCGATAATGGTCAGGTTGCGCAGGCCCAAAAAGTCGAATTTCACCAAACCCACATCTTCCACGTCGCCTTTATCGTACATGGATACGGGCGAGGCGGATTCGTCCGCCTGATACACGGGGCTGTAATCGGAAATCTTGCCCGGCGCAATCAACACGCCGCCCGCGTGCATACCTAGACCGCGCGTTAAATCTTCCAGCTTTTTCGCCAACGTAATCAGTTCGTCCGCTTCTTCCGCTTCGATTAATTCCTGAATCTGCGGCTCGGCCTTCATCGCGTCGTCCAAACTCAAAGGTTTGTTGGCTTCCAGCGGAATCAGCTTGGACAGTTTGTCGCACAGGGTAAACGGCAGCTCCAACACACGCCCCACGTCGCGGATGACTGCTTTGGACGACATCGTGCCGAAGGTAACAATCTGGCTGACCGCTTCCGCGCCATATTTTTCGCGCACATATTCAATCACGCGGCCGCGATTTGCCTGACAGAAGTCCACGTCAAAGTCGGGCATGGAGACGCGTTCGGGGTTTAAGAAACGTTCGAACAGCAGCGCGTATTTGAGCGGATCAAGGTCGGTAATCTTCAATGAATACGCCACCAGCGAACCTGCGCCCGAACCACGGCCCGGCCCTACCGGACAGCCGTGCGTTTTCGCCCAGTTGATAAAGTCTTGTACGATAAGGAAATAGCCGGGGAATTTCATCTGGATGATGATGTTTAACTCAAAATCCAGCCGTTTTTGATATTCCGGCATTTTTGCCGCACGCTCCGCTTCGTCGGGATAAAGCTGAACCATGCGTTCCTGCAAACCCTCGTTTGAGAGTTTGATGAGATAGTCATCGAGTGATAAACCGTCGGGCGTGGGGAAAAGGGGCAGGAAGTTTTTGCCCAATGTGATGTGCAGATTACAGCGTTTGGCAATTTCTACCGTGTTTTCCAAGGCTTCAGGCAAATCGGCGAAACGTTCGGCCATGGTTTCCGGTGGAATGAAAAACTGGCTCGGCGTGAAATCGCGCGGACGTTTCTTGTCCGTCAATACCCAGCCGCCTGCGATGCACACCCGCGCCTCGTGTGCGTTGAAATCGTCGCGGCTCATAAACTGTGTCGGATGCGTCGCTACCACCGGCAAACCCAGTTCCTCCGCCAGCTTCACGCTGCCGGAAACGCAAGCCTCCCATTCGGGGCGTTCGGGCAGGCGTTGCAGCTCTAAATAAAACGTATCGGGAAACCACGCTGCATATTTCAACGCCGCCGCACGCGCCGCGTCTTCATTGCCGTTCAACAGATTCACGCCCACTTCGCCGTAATGCGCGCCGCTCAAACAAATCAAGCCGCTGTTGTCGCCATTTTCCAACCATTCGGGGTTGAGTTCCGCATGATGGATATTACGGTCTTTGCCGACATAGGCCGCCGTCAAAAGCTCGCTCAAACGCAGATAGCCCGCATCGTTGCGGATAATCAGCATGGCGCGAAAGGGCTTGTCGGGCGTATTCGGATTGCCTATCCACACGTCCGCCGCGCCGATGGGTTTAATCCCTGCGCCGCGGCAGGCTTTATAGAATTTCACCAAGCCGAATTCGTTCATCAAATCGCTGATGCCCAAAGCAGGCAAACCGTATTCCTGCGCTTTGGTAATCAGTTTTTTAATCCGCACCATACCGTCGGTAATTGAGAATTCGGTATGCAGGCGCAGGGGGATGTAGGTCGGCTCGGTCATGGCAAAATCGGCGTGAACAATAAAAGGCGTATTGTAGCAGGGTTGTCCCCGGATGGCGGGCGGGAAGATGCCACTTCGGGTTCAGACGGCATTGCCGCCAATGGTTTCCGCGCTTTTACGACGGCAAAAAAATGCCTCCTACCGTGTGGTGGAGGCTTCCCAAGGAGTATTGATAGATATAAAGGACTATCAAACTAGTTATAAAGAACTATATACCTTATTCGGACGGATGGCAAGCAGTTAAATTAATTTTACGTTCAAACAGGTTTTTGATTTCGTTTTGATGGCTGATGCCAATGACCAGTGTATCGGGCAGTTCGTGTTTGAGGATGTGCATCAGCGTCAATGCGGATTCGTCGGGGAACAGGATTTGCAGCCTGCTGTTGGACAGGATTTCTTTGATCGGATGGCGGCATATGGGGTTTCAGACGGCATTTTTACGGAACAGGCGGGGGGGGACGTGCTGCCGGTTTTGCGGTAATTTTGGGTACGGCGGCGGCAGGTGCTACAATAACGGCCTCTTTCTGCAAGGGAACATTATGGAAGCCACCGTCTATCTCGAAGACAACGAATACATCGCCTTGTGCGACCTCTTGAAATTGGCCGGACTTGCCGAAAGCGGCGGGCAGGCGAAGGCGTTTATCGCCGAAGGGCTGGTGTTGCGCAACGGCGAAACCGAAACCCGCAAAACGGCCAAAATACGCGGTGGCGAAGTCATCGAGTTTGACGGCGCGCGCTTGGAAATCGCCGATGGATACGACCCTGAAGAATAAAGCCGAAGCCCTTTTGGGCGAGCCGCTTTTAGACGAACCCGTCCGCCCCGAGTCGTGGGAATGCTGCGGCAGCGAGTGCGGCGATGCCTGTATCCAGACAATGTATTGGGCGGACAAGGCACGCTACGACGCGCAACGGCGGAAGTTGAAAGAAGCGGGTTGGGCGGACAATGCCGTCTGAAACGGTTCGGCTTGATATAGTGAATTAACAAAAATCAGGACAAGGCGGCGAGCCGCAGACAGTACAAATAGTACGGAACCGATTCACTTGGTGCTTCAGCACCTTAGAGAATCGTTCTCTTTGAGCCAAGGCGAGCCAACGCTGTACCGGTTTAAATTTAATTCACTATAAAACCACGTTTTCAGACAGTCTTTTATAGTAGATTAAAATTGAAAACGTCCATATCGTCATTCCCGCGCAGGCGGGAATCCGGAAGTTCGAAATAGCGGTTAACCTTAAACATTTTTGACAAATCAAGGTCTGGATTCCCGCCTGCTCTGGAATGACGGTATAGGGACTTTTTCTTTGCATTTGCCATACACCTGTTTTTTAAAATGACCGCCGCCGCCACACTGCCCGACAACATTGAAACATCCCGAGCTTCATTCACCACACACATAACACCCCATGATAGACCTGCACTGCCATTCCACCGTTTCCGACGGTATGCTCTCCCCCGCCGAAGTCGTGCGCCTCGCGCATCAAAACGGCTGCACGCTGCTGGCGTTGACCGATCACGACCACACCGGCGGCATTGCCGAAGCGCGTGCCGAAGCCGACAGGCTCGGTTTGCGCCTGATTAACGGTGTGGAAATCTCCGTAACGTGGCGCGGGCGCACCATACACGTTGTCGGTTTGGATTTCGACGAACGGGACGAAAACCTGCAAAACCTGTTGGCGCAAGTGCGGCAAGGTCGTCTGAAACGCCTTGAAGCCATCGCCGCCAAGCTCGAAAAGAAAGGCATCGGCGGCGCATACGACGGTGCGCTCGCGCTGGCGGCAAACAAAGAAATGGTCAGCCGCACCCACATCGCCGAGTTCCTCATCAAAAACGGATACGTCAAAAACAAGCAGCAGGCGTTCATCAAATACTTGGGCGACGGCAAATCCTGCGCCGTCCGACACGAATGGGCGACGCTGGAAGACTGCGTCTCCGCCGTCAACGGCGCGGGCGGCATGGCAGTCATCGCCCACCCCATGCGCTACGATTTGTCCGCCACCGCCAAGCGCAATCTGTTTGAAGAATTTAAAAACCTCGGCGGCGCGGGCATCGAAGTCCACAGCGGCAACTGCTGCAAAAACGACCGCCTCAACTACGCGCTTTTGGCAGAACGTTTCGGATTGTCGGCAAGCGCGGGCAGCGACTTCCACCGCTTAAACGACTTCAGCGGCGGCATTCTCGGCGCGTGTCCCGAATTGCCGGAAAACTGCAAACCGGTTTGGGAACATTTTTCCCGGCATTGAATGCGGATAAAAATGCCGTCTGAAAGGCTTTCAGACGGCATTTTTGTGTTTTAAACGGTGTCGTACAGTTTTCGGACGGTTTTACCGATGGCGGCAATGCCTTTTTCCAGCGTTTGGGCGTCCTGCGCGATGCTCATACGGATGCACTCGCCCGCGTGCGGGTAATCGTGCGTGTCGATGCCGACGAAGAAATGCTCGCCCGGAATAATCAGCGTACCTTCGGCTTTGAGCATTTCGTACAGGGTTTGCGAAGAAACGGGCAGGTTTTCAAACCAGAGCCACAGGAAAATCGCGCCTTCGGGTTTGTGGATTTTCATCGGGTACGCGCCCAGCTCCCGCTTGAGCAGCGAGACGGCGGTTTGTGCCTGATTGCGGTAAAACGGCCGGATGACTTGGTCGGCAAGCCGTTTCATCTCGCCGCTTTCCAGCAGCGGGGCGGCGATGGCCGCGCCGAAGCGCGTGGGGGCAAGGTTCACAATCGCGTTCAGGCTGCTGACGGCTTTGACGACTTCGGGCGCGGCGACGATGATGCCGGTGCGAACGCCCGGCAGGCCGACTTTGGACAGGCTGAAGCAGAGGATGATGTTTTCATGCCAATTCAGCGTTACGTCGCTGTAAATGATGTTGGGGAACGGCATTCCGTAGGCGTTGTCGATAATCAGTGGAATCCCGTGTTCACGCGCCAAAGCGTCCAAACGCGCCATTTCGCCGTCGGTCAACACATTGCCGGTCGGGTTGGTCGGGCGCGAACAGCAAATCGCGCCGATTTTGCCCGCTTTGAGTTCGGGCAGGTTTTCCAGTGCGTCAAAGTCCACGCGGTATTTGAAGAAGCCTGCTTCGCCTTCGTGTTCGACGTTTTCGATTTTGGGCTTGACGGAAACAAAGTGCTGCCCTTCGACATGCACGTCGGCATAGCCGATGTATTCGGGCGCGAGCGGCAACAAAATGGCTTTTTCTGCGGATGTGCCGTCTGAAAGCTTGAATTTGCCGCCGAAGAGGTTGAACAAATAGAAAAACGCGTTTTGCGAACCGTTGGTCAGCGCGATATTGTCGGCGGTCAGGTTCCAGCCGTATTCGCGGTTGAGGAAGGCGGTCAGCGCGTCAATCAGCGCGGCATCGCCTTGGGGATTGGAGTAATTGCCGATGTTTTCGACGGCGTGTTCTGCCGCCAGTTTGGAAAATATGTCGGCAAACGCCCGATCGATTTCCGGAATGCGCGCCGGATTGCCTCCGCCGAGCATGTTGACGGGCTTGTCGCTTTTGAGCGCGTCGCCGAGGTCGTCCATCAGTTGGAGGATGCCGCTGTGTTGCGTGAATTTTTCGCCGAATGCTGAAAACTGCATGTCAAACTCCGTGTGTGTAAGGTAGGTTGGTTTGTACGTTATGCCGTCTGAAGGTTCAGACGGCATTTTTTCTGTGTGTTTCTCGTACCCAAAGCAGGTCGCAGATGCCGTCGCTCGGGGCAAAGCCGGTAGGGGCGTTGATGAGCAGGGTACGGATTGCCTGCTGGTCGTAACGGTCGCAGGCCGAACGGATGCGGTCGAGCAGGGCGGAGAGCTCGTGCCACGGCAGCATGGTCTCGTTGGCGGTCATGATGCGCGGATGGCTGGTTTTGCGGACGTTGTCGCCGATGAGCAGCTCTTCGTAGAGTTTTTCTCCGGGACGCAGTCCGGTAATGAGGATTTCGATGTCGCCGTCAGGTTGTTCGGGTGTTTTGGGTTTGAGGCCGCTTAAGGTAATCATTTGGCGGGCAAGGTCGATAATTTTGACGGATTCACCCATGTCGAGGACGAATACGTCGCCGCCCGTACCCATCGCGCCTGCCTGTATGACGAGTTGGGCGGCTTCGGGTATGGTCATGAAATAACGTGTGATGTCGGGGTGGGTCAGGGTGAGCGGGCCGCCTTCGGCAATCTGTTTTTCAAACAGCGGGACGACGGAGCCGGACGAACCTAAAACATTGCCGAAACGTACCATGCTGAAGCGGGTTTTCTGTCCGGGTTCGGCGGCGAGTGCCTGAAGGCAGAGTTCCGCCATGCGTTTGCTGGCACCCATGGTGTTGGTGGGGCGGACGGCTTTGTCGGTGGAGATGAGGACGAAGGTTCTTACGCCCGAAGCCGTGGCGGCAAGCGCGCACTCGAGTGTGCCGAAGATGTTGTTGCGTATGCCTTCGACGGTGTTGAATTCGACCATGGGGACGTGTTTGTAGGCGGCGGCGTGATAGACGGTCGCAACGGAAAAGGCGGTCATGACGTGTTCGAGCAGGGTGCGGTTTTGCACCGAACCGAGAAAGGGCAGGATTTCGGTGTTGAGGCGTTTTTGGATGCAGGTTTCGCGCAATTCTTTTTCGACGGCGTACAGGGCGAATTCGGATAACTCAAACAGCAGCAGCTTTTCGGGGCGGCGGCGGATAATCTGGCGGCAGAGTTCCGAACCGATGGAGCCGCCCGCGCCGGTTACCATGACGGTTTTGCCTTCGATGTCGGCACTCATCAGGCGGTCGTCGGGCGCGACGGAATCACGCCCGAGCAGGTCGGACACGGAGATTTTTTTGAGCGTGCCGATGCTGATTTTTCCGTCCATCAGGTCTTTCATTCCGGGAATGGTCAACACTTCGCACGGATAGGCTTCCAGTTTGTTGATGATTCGGCGGCGTTGTTCCTGGGTCGCGCTGGGAATGGCGAGCAGGATTTTTTCCACGCCGTAGCGTTCGATGAGGAAGGCGATGGCATCGGGCTGGTAAACGGCAAGGTCGTAGATGACGGTGTGCCAAAGCTTGGGGTTGTCGTCCACAAAGGCGACCGCGGAATATTCGCGTATCTGTTTGACGGCCTCGAGCAGTTGTCTGCCTGATCGTCCCGCGCCGTAAATGATGACGGGGGTCATATGTTTTTTTTGGTGGTCGGATAAAAGGCCGCGTATGACCATGCGGGAGCCGGTTACGGAGACAAGCAGCAGCAGAAAGTAGACGACGGGCAGGGCGAGGCGCAATTTTTCTTCAAATATCAGCGTATTGAGGAAAAACAGTACGGCGGAGACGAGGCTGCCGGCAAAGGCTGTGGTCAGGACGTGGAAACTGACAAAGCGTGTAACGGCACGGTAGAGCCCCATTCTGACGAACAGGCCGATGGTCAACAGCGCGGTCAATAGGAAAGACTGCCAGTTGGCAGGGTCGAACCATTCGTTCGAGTAGTCGGCCTTCAGGCTTTGGGTAAACCAGAAGGCGGTAAAAATCATCAGAAAATCGTGTATGAGGAAACAGATTTTCTTGATGTTGCGCGGTAGGGCAAGCAGGGTTTCCAGAGTCATGTTGTCGGCGGCGTGTGTTTTTCAGACGGCATATGCCGTCTGAAGGGTTATCGTGTGGCTTCGGTCAATACGGCTTCGATGTGTTCTTTGCAGAACGCGATTTCGCCGTCGGTCAGCGTCGGGTGCACCAAGAACATCAGGCTGGTGTCGCCCAGTTCGACAGCATTTTTCAAACGCTCTTTCGGTCGCCAAGGCGTGTTGTCGAAGGCTTTTTCCAAATACACTTCGGAGCAGCTGCCTTGATAGCAGGGGACTTTGCGCGCGTTCAGTTCGTTCACGATGCGGTCGCGCGTCCAGCCGTCTTTGAGGTGTTCGGGTTTGACGAAGGCGTAGAACTTGTATTGCGCGTGTTCGATGTAGTCTGCGACTTCAACCAAGCGGATGCTGGCGAACTTGCCCAAGCTTTCAGCCAGTTTGGCGGCGTGCGCTTGACGGCGCGCCGTCCATTCGGGCATGCGTTTGAGCTGGATGCGACCGATGACCGCCTGCATTTCCATCATGCGCCAGTTGGTGCCGAAGCTTTCGTGCAGCCAGCGGAAACCAGGAGCGTGTTCGCGGTGGTACACGGCATCGTAGCTTTTGCCGTGGTCTTTGTACGACCACATTTTTTCCCACAGGGTTTTGTCGTTGGTCGTAACCATACCGCCTTCGCCGCCGGTGGTCATGATTTTGTCTTGGCAGAACGACCATGCGCCGACGTGTCCGATAGAGCCGACGGATTTGCCTTTGTATTTCGCGCCGTGCGCTTGGGCGCAGTCTTCAATCACCCACAAGTTATGTTCTTTTGCCAAAGCCATAATGCCGTCCATTTCGGCGGGCATACCGGCAAGGTGGACGACGATGACGGCTTTGGTATTCGGTGTCAGTGCGGCTTTGATGGTTTCCGCGCTGATGTTTTGGCTGTTCAAATCCACATCGGCAAACACGGGGTTTGCGCCTGCGTTAACGATGCAGGACGCGGAGGCGAGGAAGGTGCGTGAGGTAACAATCACATCGTCGCCTGCGCCTATGCCCATTGCTTTGAGCGCGACATCGAGTGCCAGCGTGCCGTTGGAAAGGGCGACGGCGTACCGCGTGCCGGCGAAAGCAGCAAATTCTTTTTCAAATTCGCGGCATTCGCTGCCCGTCCAGTAATTGACTTTGTTGGACAGCAGGACTTTGGAAACGGCATCGGCTTCTTCTTGGGTAAAGCAGGGCCACGGGGAAAGGGAAGTGTTCAGCATGGTGTTTGGTCCGTCGGGTTCAGACGGCATTTCTGACAATATGCCGTCTGATGGAGGGGTTTTGCGTGTCCCGATGAATCGGTCGCACGCCGCAGGTGTTGTCAAAATCGGTTTGTACGGGGGTGTATAGTGGATTAAATTTAAACCAGTACGGCGTTGCCTCGCCTTGCCGTACTATTTGTACTGTCTGCGGCTTCGTCGCCTTGTCCTGATTTAAATTTAATCCACTATATTTTAATCGCTTATGCCGTCCCGGTCTTGGGGTTTTTGCGCGGCAGCGGCTTTGCCGGGTTGCCCGCGACGGTCATGCCGTCCGGGATGTCGCACACGATAACCGCCCCCGCGCCGGCGGTAACCCCGCTGCCGACGGTTGTCTGCTGGCGGCTGCACGCGCCCGTGCCTATCCAGCTTTCTTCGCCGATATGCGTGTTGCCCGACAGGTGCGCGCCTGGGCTGATGTGGACGAAAGCGTTAAGCAGGCAGTCGTGATCGACGGTGGCGGCAGTGTTCACAATCACGCCGTCTTTCAATACGCTGCCTGCCTGTACGACGGCTTTCGCCATAACGACGCTGCCTTGTCCGACTGTTGCAGAAGGCGAGACGGTCGCGTCCGGATGAACCAGAACGGGCAGTTTGAAGCCGAGCGCGGTGGCGCGTCCGGCGATTTGTCGGCGGATACGGTTGTTGCCGACGGCGACGGCGACGTCGTATTGTTCGGGCGATAAACTGTTTTCAAGCAGCAGCGTCGTGCCGATGACGGAAAAGCCGTTGACGCTGCCTTGTGCGCGGTCGTCCAGAAAAACGATTTCGCCGTATGTGCCGAGTGCGGCGGCAAGCTCGGCAACGACTTTGCCGTGTCCGCCCGCACCGACGACGGCGAGTTTGCGTTTTCCTGTGAAAGGGGGCATGGTGGCTTCGCCCTGTGCGGAAATCCCTTCCTTGATTAATACTTTTTTAACCGTCAGCAGTAGGATTTTGATGTCGAGGCACAGGCTGAAGTGGTCGATATACCAGATGTCGCATGCGAAGCGTTCGTCCCATGAGACGGCGTTGCGCCCGTTGACCTGCGCCCAGCCGGTAATGCCCGGTTTCATTTCGTGGCGGCGGTTTTGAAATTTGTTGTAAAGCGGCAGATACTGCATCAAAAGCGGGCGGGGGCCGACCAGGCTCATGTCGCCTTTGAGGACGTTCCACAGTTCGGGCAGTTCGTCCAGGCTGGCGGCACGCAGTTTTTTGCCGAACGGTGTCAGGCGTTCTCCGTCGGGCAGCGGAATGCCG
This sequence comes from Neisseria sp. SLRRB23, assembly GCF_050896295.1. NCBI lineage: Bacteria > Pseudomonadati > Pseudomonadota > Betaproteobacteria > Neisseriales > Neisseriaceae > Neisseria > Neisseria sp. SLRRB23. The sequence continues at coordinate 52,583 of NZ_JBPBFH010000004.1, read as the reverse complement.
TCTGAATCAAGCGCGTCGCGCATGGAACGGAATTTGACCATTTTAAAAGGTTTTCCGTTCTTTCCGGGGCGTTCCCGAATGAAGAAGACGGGCGAACCCAGATTCTTGCGGATGAGGTATATCAAAACCAAAAATACTGGCGAGAGGAAAATCAGTCCCGAGGCGGAGGCAATGATGTCAAACAGGCGTTTGAAGAATTTACTCATGGGCTAATCTTTCAATCAGGTTGACGATTTTTTGATAGGAGATGTCGCGCCTGAAGCGGCGGACGATTTCGTCGGACTGAACGGGGTCGTTTTTGCGTTTCAAAATATTTTTGGCGGCTTGAACGAAGCTGTCCATGTCGCCGGAACGGTAGTTTTCGTGCGGCAGCAGGTTCAGGAGGTCGAGGACTTCGGCATTGGTCTGGCTGTTCAGCACGGGTTTTTGCAAAGCCATATAGTCGGAAAGTTTGTTGGTAACCGACTGCATGGCGTGGCTATGGATGGCGTTGACGGCGATGTCGCAGCCTTTGGCGATGGACATCATTTCGGCGTAGGGGAGGTAGCCGTAAAACTTGATGGCGCGGTTTTCATGCTGTTTCAGCTTTTCTAGGTCGGGGCCGCCGCCCATGATGTGCAGTTCGACGTTTTTCCCGCTGTCCAGAAGTTTCTGTATCCCCCTGCAGGCAGTATCGACATCGTAGCTGTGGCTGAGCGTGCCGAAATAGAAAAATCGGGTTGTGCTGTCGCCGAAATCTTTGGCGGGCGCGGATGCTATGGCGGCGAAATCCGCGCCGATACAGACGGCTTCGGCAGGAACGTCGGGATTGGCTTCTTTGGCACGGTTGAGGTAGGTTTGCGAGACGGCAACGAGTGCGTCGGCGCAACGGTAGGCACGGTCGGCGCGACGGGCAAAGGGCAGCAGGCGGTGCGGGATTTTTTTCAAAAACGGCACGACCGATGAGAAGGACTCCGGCCATACGTCCTGCACGTCGATGATGAGTTTGTAGCCCAAACGCGCTTTATGCCTGCCTAAAAGCAGGTTGGTCGCCATCAGCGGATAGGCAGAATAGACGATGTCCTGTTCCGCCGCCTGCGGGCTGTGCAGCCAGCGTGCCAAATTGTGGACGAATACGCGGTGGCTGGCGACGCGGGCGAGGGAGACGTTTTTTCGGTAGCCGAGTTCGTCCAGCAGCTTGACGCGCAGCCTGCCGTTTGAAGTGGCGGCAGCATCTTCATGCCGTCTGAAGGATTTGTCGTAGTGGCGGAAACGGCTGGTAATCAGCAACACGTCGTGCGATTGCGACAATCGTTCTGCCAGATACCAAAAGCGGTTGAAATACGGTTCGGACGGCAGCGAGCAGTAGGGGGCGACTATGGTGATGTTCATCGGCGGCTTTCAGACGGCATTACATGGTATAGGCGGCCATGGTGGTACGGTAGATTTCGTCGTCGGAACAGAGTGCGGCGACGTGTGCGTGCAGCCTTTTGCCCATTGCTTCGCGCAACTCCGGTTGTCTGACGAGCGTGTCTACGGCGGCGATAAAGGCTTCTTCGTCGCCGAAGGGGATGCAGTAACCCGTTTCCCCGTTGACGACCATTTCGGAAATGCCCGCCATATCGTAGGTAACGACGGGCGTGTCGTAAAGTCCGGCTTCCAAGATGTTGTTGCCCACACCTGCGCCGTGGTCGCCGATGCAGTGGGGCGTGTTCACCAAAATATCCACATCTTTGAAGTAGGCGGTCAAATCGCGCACGCCGCCGAGGAAGGTAACTTTGCCGTCTATGCCCAGACGTTCCGCCTGCGCTTTCAAATTGTCCATTTCTTCGCCTATGCCCGCCACGTTCAGGCGTACGGGCATATCGCGGTCGACCATTTTTTTGAAAATGTCCAGCATCAGATGCACGGCGCGGACAGTGTCCAGACGCGACAGCGTGCCGAGCATGACGCAGCCTTTGGCGGTTTTTTCGGGAACGGAATCGGGACGGTGCAGCGCGTTGTAGGTATAAGTGATGCGGTGGGCGGGAAAACCGTAGCGGATGAGTTTGTCGCGCTCGTGTTTGCAGTTGCCGATGATGTACACGCCCAAACGGTCGAACAGCCGGGCGATTTTCGGATAGGTTTCGGGGTTAAGCCCGCGTGCGTGGTAGAACACTTTGGTTTTCGGCGAAACGATTTTGGCGGCAAGGGCGCAGGCCGGGACGACGCGCGCCATTTGGCAGTCGATGATGTCGGGTTGTTCGCGCCGCAGCATTCGGGCGTAGGTAATCATGCCTTTGAAGTAGCCGAAAAGGCCGCCGCGATAGAAATCGACGGGTTGCCAACGTATGCCCAAGGCTTGCGCCTCTTTGAGCAACGGTCCGTTCGAAGAGGCAAGGATGATGTCGTGTCCGTGCTGCCTGAGCAGCCGGCCGAGGCGGAAGGTGGCGTTTTCCGTGCCGCCCAAGCCTGCCATAGAAGTGGTCAAAACGATTTTCATGATGTAGAACCCATGTTTTTCAGACGGCAAAACAGGCGGTTTAATTCTGTTTTGTGCCGCAGGATGCAGCCTGCCAAATATACGGCCCATACGGCGGCGAACAGGGGATGGTTTTCCCGTGTGCCGAAACAGGCGTGGAGTGTCGCGGAGGTCAGGCAGAACAATGTGTGCATATAAAGCGGCAGGCGTTTGAGCGGCTGCCACAGGCGGGAAGAGCTTTCTGTCTTTAAAACAAAAAACAGCCAGAATGAGGCGGCACAGGCAACCGCCGCACCGCGCGCGCCTTCAGACGGCACGAGCAGCCTCAACAGCAGCAGGTTTGCCGACAGCGCGGTCAGGTTGGCAAGCGTAATCAGCCGTGTTTTGCGGACGACATTCAAACCGATACCGCTGATTTCGGTCAGCGTGTAAAACAGCGGCGGTAACATGCACGATACGACGATAAACCTGACGGGCGCATAGGTTTCAGGTAGCAGGCCAGAAACCAAAGGTGAAAAAATACCGGTCAGGCAGACGGCTGCGGCAAGCAGCGCGGCGGCGGATTCTGCGGTTGCCGAAATGTGCGGCATCGGGGCATTTTCTTCGACCATGTGGAAGATATGCGGCGTCCAGACCGTTGAAAAAATATTTTGGAATACCAGTGCCGCCGCACCGAAGGTAATCCCCATCGAGTAGATGCCGAGCTGTTCCAATCCGGCGTATCCTTTCAGAAAGAAGCGGTCGGCAGAAGTCAGCCCCCAGTAGGCGAGGTTGCCCAGTGCGAGCGGTATGCCGTAGCGCAGGCCGCGATGCAGGACGGCGGATGAAAACGGTGCGCGCCATGCGGCTTTCAGACGGCATCGGTTTTGAAACAGCAACAGGGCGAGGGCGGCGAGGTTCGCCAGCGTGTAAACGGCGGTCAGGGTTGCCGTGTGTGCCGGAAAATGCAGCAGCCCGACCGCCAGTGGCAGCAGCGGCAGGACGGTGAGCTTCGGTATGAGTTGTGCGGAAGAAAAGGCAAACGCACGTTCTTCCATACGCAAAATCAGGGAGAGAAAACGAATCAGCAGGACGGTCAGCGCAAACAGTACCAGCCCGATGCCGGCGGCGGAGTCGTCAAGCGAGAACAGGATTTCAGACGGCATTTCCGGACGGGAAAGCAGAAAGGCGGCGGCAAGTGCGGCAGAGAGCAGCGGCGGCAGGAACAGGGTTTTGAACAAAGTGTCTTTGTCGGCGGCGGCATAGTATTCGCGGATGTATGCCTGATCCAAACCCATGCCCAAAACCAATATGCCCAAGCCTGCCGCCGTCTGCATCAGTATGATGCGTCCGATGTCGGCGGCAGGAAAGTACCACGACAGCAGCGGCAGGGTCATGATGCCCAAAACCGCGCTGCCGAGGGAACCTGCCGCGTAGCCGAGGATTTTTTTTGTGTCCATTTCGAATGTTCAGACGGCATCGGGATGCTCTCCAATGCCGTCTGAAACCTTTCTCTATCAGGCTTTGACGACTTTCGGGCTGCCGTCGCGGAAGCGTCCGCGCGTATCGACGATGAGTTTGGCGTGTTCGGCGATAAGCGGGTAGTCGAATTTGTCATGGTCGGTGGTCAGTACCACGCAGTCGAAGCCTGCCAGCGTTTCTGCCGTAATCGGGGTACTGGAAAGGTTGAAGCAGTGGTGTCCGGGAATATGGGGGAAAACGGCGACATGGGGGTCGGAATAGGCGATGTCCGCCCCCAGTTTGTGCAGCCTGTCCATCACTTCCACCGACGGGCTTTCGCGCATGTCGTCCACGTTTTTTTTGTAGGAAATGCCCAGAATCAGAATTTTGCTGCCTTTGACGGAGCGGTTGATGCCGTTGAGAGCGAGGGCGGTTTTGCCGATAACGTAGTCGGGCATATGGGAATTGACTTCGCCCGCCAGTTCGATGAAGCGCGTGTTTACGCCGTATTCGCGCGCTTTCCATGTGAGGTAGAAGGGGTCGATGGGGATGCAGTGCCCGCCCAGGCCGGGACCGGGGTAATACGGTACGAAGCCGAAGGGTTTGGTGGCGGCGGCATCGATGACCTCGTGGATGTCTATGCCCATTTTGTCGGCGACGATTTTCATTTCGTTGACCAGACCGATGTTGACGGCGCGGTGGATGTTTTCCAGCAGTTTGGTCAGTTCGGCGGCCTTGGTCGAGCTGACGGGGACAACCCGGTCGATGGCGGGGCTGTACAGTGCGATGCCGACTTCGAGGCAGGTGGGCGTGTGTCCGCCGACGACTTTGGGGATGGTGCGCGTTTCAAAATTGGGGTTGCCCGGGTCTTCGCGTTCGGGCGAATAGACGAGGAAGATGTCTCTACCGGCTTTCAAACCGCTTGCCTCGACGCGTGGCAGCAGTTCTTCTTCGGTCGTGCCGGGGTAGGTGGTCGATTCGAGCGACAGAACTTGACCGGCGCGCAGGTAGGGTTTGACCGCGTCGGTGGTGCCGGTAACGAAGCTGATGTCGGGTTCCCGGTATTTGTTTAAGGGTGTGGGGACGCAGAGGATGACGGCATCCGCTTCGGCAATCCGAGAAAAGTCGTCAGTGGCTTCAAAACCTTTTCGGCGTGCCGCTGCGATTTTTTCGGAAGGGATGTGTTCGATATAGCTTTCGCCTGCATTAAGCCTGTCGGTTTTGAAGGTGTCGATGTCGAAGCCGAGGACGCGGAAGCCGGCATCGGTGTAGCGCAGCATCAGCGGCAGCCCGACATAGCCCAAACCGACGATGCCGATGACGGCGGTGCGGTCTGCAAATTTTCGGATAAGCTGGTCTTTCATATTGTCCTCACGGCGTTTCGGACGGGTATGCCGTCTGAAGAATGTAATTTCGTGTCGGTATTATATAGTGAAACTGTCATGAATCCGTCAAAAAACGTTATCGTTTTTTCGGAACACGGTTTTGATGTCGTGTCCGAGGATTTCGCTTGAAACAGGTGTCCACAAGGGCGGTGCGGAAAGGGCGGCGCGGTTTTCGGGCAGGCAAAATAAACCGCTGCCGCCGCCGAGGATTTTGGGCGAGCGGTATAAAACGATTTCGTCCGCCAAATCTTCTGCCAAAAATGCGGATGTGAGTTCGGAGCCTGCTTCGACCATGATTTCGCCGAAACCTTCGTCGGCAAGGAGGCGCATCAGGTGGTGCAGGTCGATTTTGCCGTCTGCCGTTTCAGATGGCATCAGGATGCGGATGTGTGCGTGTTCCCGATAGGGGCGGAGTTTGTCTTCATCGCGTTCCAAGGTGGCGATGTAGGTCGGAGATTGTCCGTCGGTAACCAAATGGCTGTACGGGGGCAGGCGCAGGCGGCTGTCTAACACGATGCGCGCGGGTTGGCGCAGGGTTGGGAAGTCGCGGACGTTGAGTTGGGGATTGTCCGCCAACACCGTGCCGATGCCGGTTAGCACCGCGCAGCTTTCGGCGCGCAAAACCTGTACGTCGGCACGCGCTTCTTCGCCGGTAATCCAAAAGCTGCTGCCGTCTGAAAGGGCGGTTTTGCCGTCCAGCGAAACGGCGCATTTGAGGCGGACAAAGGGGCGGCGGCGTTCGATGCGCGATAAAAATCCTCGGTTGAGTTCGCGTGCTTTGTTTTCAAGTAGTCCGCATTCCGTCTTGATGCCCGCTGCTTCGAGCAGGGCAAGCCCTTTGCCTGCAACCAGCGGGTTGGGGTCGCGCATGGCGGCAACAACGCGTGTTACGCCGGAACGGAGCAGAGCGTCGGCGCAGGGCGGGGTACGCCCGTAATGGCTGCACGGTTCGAGGGTAACAAAGGCGGTCGCGCCTTGTGCCATTTCGTCCGCCTGACGCAATGCGTGGACTTCGGCATGGGGTTCGCCCGCTTTGACGTGGAAGCCCTGCCCGACAATTTGGCTGCCGTGTGCGATAACGCAGCCGACGCGCGGATTGGGCGAAGCGGAAAAACGCCCCAAAGCGGCAAGTTGGAGGGCGTTTTCCATCATGGATATATCTGTGTCCGAAAACATGGGGATACCGTATCAGTATGGGTTGGGGGGAATCAGGCTTTGCGGTCTGTTTTGACGGCTTGCGCCAGCCACGAGGCAAAGTCTGCCGGATTGTCGAAGTGTTTGTGCAGTGCGGCGAAACGGACGGCGGCTTCCGTGTTGTGCTCAAGCAGCTCTTTTAGCACCATGTCGGCAAGTTCGGCAGAGGGGATGTCGCGAAGACCCGAAGTGTAGAGCCTGTGTTCCGTCAGGCGGACGGTTTCGTCAATCTGTTCGGGTGTCAGGGCGGATTTTCGGGCGGCGGCGGTCAGGTCGTTGCGGAGACGTTGTGCATTGAAGGGCGAACGTTTTTTGTCCGGACCGATGACGACGGGCATTTTGAGTTCGACGGTTTCGAGTGTGCCGAAGCGTTTGCCGCAGCTGGGGCAGTGGCGGCGGCGGCGGACGGTATTGCGCTCTTCCATCAGGCGGGAATCGGCAACTCGGGTGTCTGGGTGGCTGCAAAACGGGCATTTCATGGTATTTCCTCACTGATGCCGTCTGAACGTCAAACCGATACGCCGGCTGCGCGTGCGATTTCTAGGCCTTCTTCGGCACTCATATAGACGGGGTTACGGGGTCGGTCGTTTAAAATAATTTTGCCTTCGCGGAACATGACCAGTTCGTTCACGGCAAGTTGGGACCATGATTCGTCGCGGGTCAGCGGCAGGGTGGCGATAACGGCAACGCGGTCGTCGGGCGTGGTTACTTCGGCAAAATCGACCATTACATCGTCGTCGAGCAGGCGTGCCTTGCCGAACGGGGCTTGGCGGATGATGTAGTGCAGCAGCGTGCTGGCGTGGGCAAACAGGGAAATGCCGTCTGAAAGCATAAAGTTAAACAGCCCGAACTTGCGGATTTCGTGCGTTAGCCCCGCAATCGCGTCAAACAGGGTCTCGTCGTCGGGACGGACGGCAAAGCGGGTGCGCAGACGGTTGAGGATGTGGCAGAACGCGCGTTCGGAGTCGGTTGTGCCGACGGGGTGGAAAAATTCTCCCTGTTCAGGAAAGAAGTCGACCAAATGTCCGTTGTGGGCAAACAGCCAGTAGCCGCCCCACATTTCGCGCATAAAGGGATGGGTGTTCGCCAGCGAGGTTTGTCCTTGCGATGCTTTGCGGATATGGGCGACGACGTTTTCCGATTTAATCTGGTAGGCGCGCACGAGGTCGGCGACGGGCGAATTGGCACTCGGCTTGTCGTCGTGGAACAGGCGCACGCCTTTGCCTTCGAAAAAGCCGATGCCGAAACCGTCGGCGTGATGGTCGGTAATGCCGCCCCTGCGGCGGAAGCCTTCAAAGGAAAACATAATATCGGTCGGCGTATTGCAGTTCATGCCCAGCAGTTGACACATAGTTTGTCCAAATGATTCAGATGGTCGCAAGTATTCGGATTATACCCCGAACTGAAAATGCCGTCTGAAATACGGCTTGTTCCCCCATTGTTCACGCGAAAACGGAAAACAAAGACGGAAACTTAAGATTCCGCCATTTCCGCTCAGGCGGGAATCTAGAATTTCAATGCCTCAAGAATTTATCTGGAAAAACCAAAACCCTTCCGCCGTCATTCCCACGAAAGTGGGAATCTAGAAATGAAAAGCAACAGGAATTTATCGGAAAAAACCAAAACCCTTCCGCCATCATTCCCACGAAAGTGGGAATCTAGAAATGAAAAGCAACAGGAATTTATCGGAAATGACCGAAACTGAACGGACTGGATTCCCGCTTTTGCGGGAATGACGGCGACAGGGTTGCTGTTATAGTGGATTAACAAAAACCAGTACAGCGTTGCCTCGCCTTAGCTCAAAGAGAACGATTCTCTAAGGTGCTGAAGCACCAAGTGAATCGGTTCCGTACTATTTGTACTGTCTGCGGCTTCGTCGCCTTGTCCTGATTTTTGTTAATCCACTATATTCCGGATAAATTCCAGTGATTTTGAATTTCCGGATTTCCATCTGCGCGGAAATGACGGCGGACAGATTGTCGTTATTCCGGATAAATCCCTGCGATATGGGATAACCGGATGCCCGCTTTCGCGGAGAATGATGATGGAAAGTTATCATCGTGCGTCAAACCTGCGCGGCAACACACCGGTAAAGCCGATGCCGTCTGAACGCCCTTCAGACGGCATCGGTATGGCTAATCAGAGATACGGTTGCAGGGTGCGGCGGAGGATGTCCGTATCGGTAATTTCGGTGATGTTGGCTTCGCCCAGCCGGTTCAGACCGATAAAGCGCATCACGCCGCCGCTGACTTTTTTATCGTGGCTCATATGTTCGAGCCATTTTTCGAATGGGAACACGGGCGGTGTGGACGGCAGTCTGGCGGCTTCAAACAGGGCGGCGAGCCGTGCGGTATCTGCGGCGGAGATGTTGCCCAGTTGTTCGGACAAACGCGCCGCCAACACGCATCCGGCGGCAACGGCTTCGCCGTGCAGCCATACGCCGTAACCCATTTGGGCTTCGACGGCGTGTCCGAAGGTGTGTCCGAGGTTGAGCCATGCGCGTATGCCTTGTTCGGTCTCGTCTTGGGCGACGATGTCTGCCTTCATTTGGCAGCAACGGTACACGGCTTCGGCGAGTTTTCCTTTATCGAGCGTCATCAGTCCGGATATGTTTTGTTCCAGCCATTCGAAAAAACCGATGTCGCCGAGCGCACCGTATTTGATGACTTCCGCCATACCGGCGGACAATTCACGGACGGGCAGGGTGTGCAGCGTATCCAAGTCGGCAAGCACCGCCTGCGGCTGGTAAAACGCGCCGATCATATTTTTGCCGAGCGGGTGGTTAATGGCGGTTTTGCCGCCAACCGATGAGTCAACCTGGCTTAACAGCGTAGTCGGTATTTGAATGAATGGGGCACCGCGCTGGTAGGTGGCGGCGGCAAAGCCGACCATGTCGCCGATAACGCCGCCGCCCAGTGCAATCAGCGTGGTTTTGCGTTCGGCGCGGTTTTGAATCAGTCCGTCAAAAATAAGGTTGAGCGTCTGCCAGTTTTTATATATTTCCCCGTCGGGCAGGATAATGCTGAAATGGGGAATGCCTGCCTCGTCTAATGCCGTCTGAAGCGTGCCGAGGTAGAGCGGGGCGACGGTTTCATTGGTGATGATGGCGGCGCGTTTTCCCAAATGCGGTTTGAGCAGGCTTCCCGCCTGCGGCAGTAGCCCGTTGCCGATAAAGATGGGGTAGCTGTGCGAAGGTGCGTGTACGGTCAGTGTTTTCATGCGTCGGTTTTTATTCGGATAAAAGGTTGAGTAGGATTTGTACGGTTTGCCGGCAGTTTCCCGATTCGATAGTGAAGTCGGCGGTTTGCCTGTAAAGCGGGTCGCGTGCGGTGTAGAGTTCGCGCAATCTGCCCAAGGGATCGGCAACTTGTAAAAGGGGGCGGCTACTGTCGCAGCGCGTCCGTTCGAGCAGGGTTTCGGGTGGGGCGTGCAGATAAACGACCGTGCCGCTTTTGCGGATAAGGGCGCGGTTTTCTTCTTTTAACACGGCACCGCCGCCGGTGGACAGGACGATATGCGGCAGGATAACCAGTTTTTTGAGTATGGCGGTTTCGCGCGAACGGAATCCCTGTTCGCCTTCCATTTCAAATATGGTGGGGATGGAAACGCCGGCGGCTGCCGAAACTTCATGGTCGCAGTCGTAAAAGCGGTAATTTAGGGAGCGGGCAACCTGTCTGCCCAGAGTGGTTTTGCCAGCACCCATCAGCCCGATGAGGATAAGTTTGTCGGTAAAATTTTTCATGGCGTAATTTTAAACGATATTGGCAGGACTGGTAGGGGCTTAAGGTGTATCGGGATGGGAATTCAGTTTCAGGCGGTATTTTGACGGATGTTGGATTTCAGATAAAAAAAGGGCATATGTTTTAAAACATATGCCCTTTTACGTTTACGGATTAATAGCGCAGGTTGCTGCCGACCGTATCCATAATTCTCGGAGTAATGAAAATCAGCAGTTCTCGACGGCTTTGGCTGTTTTGGCGCGTTTTGAACAGGTTGCCGATGACGGGAATATCGCCCAACAAGGGGATTTTGGTCAGCGTATTACCGTTTTCTTCTTCATAAATGCCGCCGACAATCAATGTGCCGCCGTTTTCAACCATTGCTTGAGTATCCAGATTTTTGGTTTGGATACATTTGGTTGCTTCGTTTTTCACACGGCAGTCAATCGGAGTGTCTTTATTGATTTTGACATTCATGATGATTTGACCGTCAGGAGTGATATTCGGGGTAACAACCAAGCCCAATACGGCTTTTTTGAAGGTTGTGGTCGTACTGGTGCTGCTACCTGAGGTTGAAGTATCTTGGTAAGGAATTTCCGTACCGGATTCGATTTTGGCTTCCTGACGGTTTTGGGTCAGCACGCGTGGATTAGCAAGCGTTTTGGTTTTGGAAAGTTGCTCAGATGCTGACAGTTCCAGGTTCAGGGCACCGGACGAAAGTGCGCGTACCAGTGCGATGCTGTTTGCGGCAGCGGCAACCGGCAGGTTGATGTTGGTGTTGACCGACCAACGTCCGCTGGATGTTCCGGTATTGCCGCCTGTTCCGCCGTTATTCGCTGCGGAAATCCCGCCGCTTCCGGAGTTGAATCCCCATGCGGTTTGCCGGTTGGTGCCTCCGTAACCGAATTTTACACCCAAGTCGCGTGCGAAACCGTCGGTTGCTTCAACGATACGCGCTTCAATCATCACTTGTTGCGCGGGTACGTCCAATTCGTCAATCAGTTTGCGGAATTTCTCAATGACGCTGCGGGTATCGGTAACAATCAGGGTATTGGTGGCAGGGTCAATCAATGCACTGCCGCGGTTACTTAGAAGCGTATTGCGTGAGTTGGTGCTGTCAATTTCATCCAAACGAAGGATTTTGCGGAACTCTTCCACATTTTTATATTTTAATTGGAAGTTCTGAGAATAGAGGGAACCGAGTTCGGCAATTTCTTTTTCTGCCTTTGAAGGTTTTTGGGGTATTGCTTAAACCGCTAGATTCGAGATCTTGTTTTTTAGGCAGGATTTGAAAGGTAAAACGTCCTGAAGATGCGGATTTGTTGATGAATTCCCAGTTGCCGGTCATTTTGATAATGAGCTGGGTATCGTTGTTAATACGTTTCAGGGTAACGTTTTGTACCGGTGTTTTGAAGTCTGCCACGTCCAGGCTGCGTTGTTGTGCAGTTGTCAGGGTGTGGTTTTTCAGGGTAACGATTACTCGGTCACGTTGTTGACGGATGTCGGGTTGCCCGGAAAAACCTAAGGCAGACAATTCGACTATACCGGTATTCTTGCTGTCTTTGCGGAAGTCGATATTGGTTTGTTTTGCTGGCATTGCAGCCGTTTGTTGCGCGGCGGCAGGGCTAAACGGTGCGGATACGGATACTACGGATTCGCTAAATGGGGCGGAAGGTTGTGTTCGCGGCACGGTTTGTGCGGGTGCGCGTACAGGAGCTGATGTGGTATCGGAAGATTCATTAATAAGAATCCAAACTTCGTTTCCTCGTACTTCGGTATTGTACTGGCTTGGTTTGTTCAAATTAAGAACTAAGCGCGCACGGTTGCTGTTTTGAGCCGCGCTAATTTTGTTTAACAGGGAATCTGCATATTCTAGAACTTGCTGATCCATAGAAATGCCGGTTTGTTCAAAGTCTAAAGCAATACGTGCAGGTGAGGAGGTTACAAAACCGGTAGGGCTCACAACCTCTTTATCAAAGCTGACTTTGATGATTTTTTGTTTATTGGGTAAGGAAGAAACCTTAATATCTGTGATGTTTCCTGCCGATGCCGTCTGAAAGGCAGCGGTTGCGATAAACAGACCGGAAATAATTTTCGTCAGTTTTGTATTCATATGGAATAATCCCCTTCTTAATTTTGCTCTTTGGCAGATGCTGCCGCTTGTTCGGTATCGGTATTTTTGTCGGAAGGTTGCAGCAGCAGTTCTGCTTTGCGGGAGACCCAGTTGCCTGTGCTGTCTTCTATCAATTCGTTCAAAATGATACTGTTTTCGGTAATGTCTTGGATTTTACCGTAGTTTTGCCCTAAATAGTTGCCGATGCCAACAGTATAGACATAACCTTCAGCTTCAACAAAACCTGATATTTTTTTGTCGGATTTTAAGATGCCGACATAACGTATGTTTTCTAAGCTGAATTTTTCCAGTGTTTCTTTAACACGGTTTGTATCGGGAGCATTTTCCCCTTTTTTGGCAGTTTCCATGCGGTGGAAGTCAAATGCATTTAGTCCTGTAAGTTGCGGGGGGCTGTATACCGGTGAAACCGGTAGGGTTGGGGCTTGGAAAGGTATGATTTCTGCTTTGGCTTCACGCCTTGTTTGAGCCATCCATTCGTTTAGTTCATCGGAATTTTGGGAGCACGCAGATAGGACCAAAAGGCTAGTGAGTATGGCGTAATATTTCATGGATTCCCTAACGTAAGTTATTTTTGCTCAGTATTTTGCGCTGCTTCTGCAGCTTGTTGCTGTGCAGCTTCTGCAGCCAGTTCTTCTACGGATTTTGCTTTGTAGGTGGTGGCAATGGCACTGAGGTTCAGGATGCTGCTCTTGCCGTCTGAACCGCCCCCATTTTCCGGGGATTGGATAATTTTCAGTGATTCAAGGGTAATAATTCGGGAAAGGCTGCCGACATCCCGTGTAAACTGACTGATTTGTTCGTAATTCCCGGTAATGGAAATGGAATAGGGTAATCTTTTAATAGGACCGTCATCAACCGGGGGCTGAGGCATGACACTGTCCAACCGTAGTCCGTTACTTGAGCCTGCCTGATGAAGTTCCTGTACCAAATTGGGAATTTCGGCATCAGTAGGTAATTGTTTTAACATGATGTTAAAAGCGGAACGGATGGCGGCCAGTTCATCTCTCAGGTTATTCAGGCTGGCTGCATTAATACTTTTTTGTTTATAGGTATCTTTCAGTTCAACCTCTTTGGCCTCGTACTCACTGAGGGATTCGATTTGATTTTCGAACAAGCCGATGTAACCAAGCCCCAGTATGGCGGCGATGGTCATTAGGGCAATAAACAGTTTGATAGGCAAGTTAAGCAGATGAAGATTATTAATATCTATGTTTTTTAGTGAGTTAGAAGCCATTTAGTTTGCCTCCTGTTTGTTTTCTTGAGCCGGGTTTTCTGTGGTTCCTGTTGCCTTTACGATAGGTTGCAATGTTGCTTGTAAGGTAAATTCTTGGTATGAATTATTTTTCTTAATACTCAATAGCTCAGGTTGATTGAATATGCCGGTATTGGGCATGGCCCTCATCATATTGGCGACGCGGTTATCGCTGGATGTCCTGCCGTTTAGTCGGTAAGAATCGGCAGTAACGGCTTAGAGTGAAGTCAGATAAGTGTTGTCCGGAATGGTCTCGTTTAGACTATCAAGGATTTTTGCTGCCTGGAGACGTTTGAGCTGAAGCTCCTCAATTTTGTTTTTCTTAAGTAGAAAGGCATCTTTCTCTTGTTTTAGTTTTTGGATTTCAGTCAGTTCAGTATCTAAGTGTGCGATAGAGGTTTCTAGAAGGGCATTTCTTTCCAACTGGTTATTGGTCATGTTGTCAATAAACAGGTAAGTTCCCGCAACGGAAGCGAGGCCAATTAATACGGCACCATACATCAGCGTTTTGAATTGTTGCTGTTTGCGCTTGTTGATTTCCTCCCTATAGGGAAGAAGGTTGATTTTAATTAAATTATTCATGTTTATAGTCCCCGTGCAGCTAAACCAAATGCCGTAGTTAATATGGGCGCATCAAGTTCAAATTGTTTTTTGTCTGTTTTTAGATTATTGGAAAAGTAGGTTGCAGGATGGATACACTGCACGTCTGCGTTCGTTTGAGAGGCTACGGCCTGTGCAATACCTTCCTGACGTGTTGCTGTGCCTGTCAGTAGGATATGCTTGACATTGGTCATATCATCCGCAGTCTGGGTAGTATAATAGAACTGCAAGACCCTTTGTATTTCTTGAGTGATTTGTTCATTAAAATGGTCGGCGACGTTTTCCTGGTAATCAGAAGGCTTTTGCGGGGAGTTGATGATTTCTTCAGCTTTTTCTTCTGTTACCTGATAGGTGCGTTGAATGAGCTGGTTAAGCTGTTCTTCACAGATAGAGGTTTCTTGTTTGTAAAGGACTTTTCCGTTTTGGATAATCAACGCGTAGGTTCGTGTGGCATATATGCCAAAAATGGCGACCTTTTCCGTTGAAAGTTCGGGAGCAAAGTTATTCATCCACAATGTGTAGGCGTTATATTGTCCGAAAATGTCTATGTCGAGTGCGGACAGTTTCATGCCTGCCTCGGCAAATGCATCAATCAGAGGTTCGATATCGTCCTTTCTTGCTGCGACGGCTAAAACGGTTTGGTCGGCAGAAGGCGGTGTCAGAACCTGATAATCGTAATTGACTTCTTCTAATGAACTTATTTCGGAAATGGCGGATTCGACAAATTCTTCTAAATCTAAATCGGTATCTTTTGTGGTATATACCAGCTGCTCGGCAGTTGCCAAATTTTGCGGTATGGCGGCGATAATATTTTTACAGGAACTGTTCAGTTTGACATATGCCTGTTGCAAATATGTAACAAGCTGATCGTGATTTTGAACTTTATTGCCTTGGACGATATTCTTTGGTAATTTGGCAATGACGTATTTTTCCAGCTGAATTTGGTTTAAACTACGTCCTGACAATTGAACCATTTTAATAGAATATTGGTCGATATCGATGCCGATTGCTGCATGGTTATTGAGTTCAAAGGATTTCTTAGAGAACTTGGCATCTGTTTTTTTAAGGTTTTTCAAGCTGTTAAATAATCGCATGATGGAAGTTCCTGCTTCATATTTTTAATGGGTAACCGTTTCGGTGTCCGTAATGGATTTCTAGTGCTTTGCACATTAAAACTGTGTTTTGTAGAAATCGGTTGCTATTTTACTTTATTTAATACCAATAATGGTAAATTATCATTTCAATTATGATTAAAAAGATTGTAACAACTTGTTTTGGTTTGGTTTTGGGATTGTGTGTGTTTGGCGTCGGTTTGGTTGCGATTGCTATTTTGGTAACGTATCCGAAATTACCTTCCTTAGATTCATTGCAACATTACCAACCTAAGATGCCGTTAACTATTTATTCAGCAGATGGAGAGGTTATCGGTATATACGGTGAGCAACGGCGAGAATTTACAAAAATCGGCGATTTCCCTGAGGTATTGAGGAATGCGGTTATTGCTGCCGAGGATAAACGGTTTTATCAGCATTGGGGTGTGGATGTTTGGGGTGTTGCAAGGGCGGCTGTTGGTAATATCGTGTCCGGCAGCATGCAGTCGGGTGCGAGTACGATTACGCAGCAGGTGGCGAAGAATTTTTATTTGAGCAGTGAAAAGACATTTACACGGAAGTTCAATGAGGCGTTGCTTGCTTATAAAATCGAGCAGTCTTTGAGTAAGGATAAAATCCTTGAGCTGTATTTCAATCAAATTTATTTGGGTCAGCGCGCTTATGGTTTCGCGTCTGCTGCGCAAATCTATTTTAATAAAGATGTCAAAGAGTTGACTCTGGCGGAAGCCGCCATGCTGGCGGGGTTGCCTAAGGCTCCATCTGCCTATAACCCTATTGTTAATCCGGAACGAGCCAAGTTGCGTCAAAAGTATATTTTGAACAACATGCTTGAGGAAAAGATGATTACCTTGCAACAGCGCGATCAGGCGTTGAGTGAGGAACTGCATTATGAGCGGTTTGTCCAGAAAATTGATCAGAGTGCTCTATATGTTGCAGAAATGGTGCGTCAGGAACTGTATGAGAAATATGGTGAAGATGCCTATACGCAGGGTTTTAAGGTTTATACGACTGTACGTACCGATCATCAGAAAGTAGCAACAGAGGCGTTGCGTAAAGCGTTGCGGAATTTTGATCGCGGCAGCAGTTATCGTGGTGCGGAAAACTATATCGATTTGAGTAAGAGTGAAGATGTCGAAGAGACTGTCAGCCAGTATCTTTCGGGACTTTATACCGTCGATAAAATGGTTCCCGCTGTCGTATTGGATGTGACTAAAAAGAAAAATGTCGTCATACAGTTGCCCAGTGGTAAGCGGGTTACGCTTGACGGCCGTTCCTTAGGTTTTGCAGCCCGCGCGGTCAATAATGAGAAAATGGGAGAGGACCGTATCCGCAGGGGTTCGGTTATACGTGTTAGGAACAATGGCGGGCGTTGGGTAGTCGTTCAAGAGCCGCTCCTGCAGGGTGCTTTGGTTTCCTTGGATGCCAAAACCGGTGCGGTGCGCGCGCTGGTCGGCGGTTATGACTTCCACAGCAAAACATTCAACCGTGCCGCCCAAGCTATGCGGCAGCCGGGNTCGACATTTAAACCGTTTGTNTATTCGGCAGCTTTATCTAAGGGTATGACTGCCTCTACAATGGTTAACGACGCGCCAATTTCCTTGCCGGGAAAAGGGCCGAACGGTTCGGTTTGGACACCTAAAAATTCAGACGGCAGATATTCGGGATATATCACTTTAAGGCAGGCGCTGACGGCTTCCAAAAATATGGTTTCCATCCGTATTTTGATGTCTATCGGTGTCGGTTACGCGCAACAGTATATCCGGCGTTTCGGCTTCAAACCGTCCGAGCTGCCTGTCAGCCTGTCTATGGCTTTAGGTACGGGCGAGACGACACCGTTGAGGATAGCGGAGGCATACAGCGTGTTCGCAAACGGGGGTTATAGGGTTTCTTCGTACGTCATCGATAAAATTTATGACAGCGAGGGCAGGTTGCGCGCACAAATGCAGCCTTTGGTGGCGGGGCAAAATGCGCCTCAGGCAATCGATCCGCGCAATGCCTATATTATGTATAAGATTATGCAGGATGTCGTCCGTGTCGGTACGGCAAGGGGCGCGACCGCGCTGGGCAGGTCGGACATCGCCGGTAAAACGGGTACGACCAACGACAATAAAGATGCATGGTTTGTCGGGTTTAACCCCGATGTGGTCACTGCCGTATATATCGGTTTTGACAAACCTAAAAGTATGGGGCGTGCCGGTTACGGCGGTACGATTGCCGTTCCGGTTTGGGTAGATTATATGCGCTTTGCGCTGAAGGGCAGGCCGGGCAGGGGAATGAAAATGCCCGATGGCGTAGTTGCCAGCAACGGCGAATACTATATGAAGGAGCGTATGGTAACAGACCCCGGTTTGATGCTGGAAAACGGCGGTATCGCACCGCAACCCTCCCGTCGGATTAGGGAGGATAAAGAGGTGCGGGCTGAAGACGTTGAACGCGGAGTGGCTGACGAAGTACGTCAAGATGTACAGGAAACCCCTGTGTTGCCAAGTAATACGGGCTCCAAACAGCCGCAACTGGATTCCCTGTTTTAAAGGTTGTAGACAATGCCGTCTGAAAAGGTTTTCAGACGGCATTTTATATTTAGGGAAGGTAATTTTTTAAATGTTTGCGGTTGGTCAAGTGGGGTAAATACATTTGCCGTATAATGGGTTCAGTCTTCTACTGAGAGGGATAAGGCAACATCTGTTGCAGCAAACCAGCTTCCAACGGTTTGGTTTACTTCTTCTAAACCTTGTTTTTTCAGGCTGGAAAACAGCTGTACGCTGATGTTTTGCCTTTCAGAGTATGGCTTAAGCAGTTTTTTAACTTGGGACAGGGTTTTAATCTGTTCGTTTTTGGATAACTTGTCGGCTTTTGAAAGTAGGATGTGAACCGGTCGGCCTGTGGTGTGGAAAAAATCCAACATACGGATGTCGAGTTCTTTTAGAGGATGGCGTGCGTCCATAATCAGAATCAGACCGATAAGCTGTTTGCGTTGTTGCAGATAGTCGCCGAGCAGCTTGACCCAGTGAGCCCGTATTGCTTCCGGAACTTGTGCATAACCGTAGCCGGGCAGGTCAACCAGGAAATTACCGTTTTGAAGCTCGAAGAAGTTGATATGCTGCGTCCGTCCGGGTGTCTTGGAAACATAAGCGAGGCGGACGTGGTTGGTCAGGGCGTTGATAGCACTGGATTTTCCGGCATTGCTCCTGCCGACAAAGGCAATTTCGAGAGGGGTGTCGGGCAGGTCTTTAAGGTGGTTGACTGTTGTGAAGAACTTGGCGTTTTGAAAAAGATTCATAGGCATATCCTTGTTTTCTGCCGCCGTTTGACCGACAGCAAAAATATGCGGTTGGTTTTATATGAAACAGAGTAGTAATTTAATGTAAATTTAGTATAGAATAACACGTTTACAGAATTATCGGTTTTAATCGGATTAAAAATCCCGTATTTGAATATAAAAAGAGCATTGTTGCGTTATCCAATGCTGTAATCAGGAGCACTCCATGAAACGATTGACTTTATTGGCCTTTGTTTTGGCTGCCGGTGCGGTTTCCGCATCTCCCAAAGCAGACGTGGAAAAAGGCAAACAGGTTGCCGCAACGGTTTGTGCGGCTTGCCATGCAGCAGACGGTAACAGCGGCATTGCGATGTATCCGCGTTTGGCGGCACAGCATACTGCTTACATCTATCATCAAACTATCGGTATCCGTGACGGCAAACGTACCCACGGTTCGGCAGCTGTGATGAAGCCAATGGTAATGAATTTGAGCGATCAGGATATTTTGAATGTATCCGCATTCTATGCCAAACAGCAGCCCAAATCCGGCGAAGCCAATCCTAAGGAAAATCCCGAATTGGGCGCGAAAATCTATCGTGGCGGTTTGAGCGATAAAAAATTGCCGGCGTGTATGTCCTGCCACGGTCCGAGCGGTGCAGGTATGCCCGGGGGGGGAAGTGAAATTCAGGCTTATCCGCGCTTGGGAGGACAACATCAGGCATATATTATCGACCAGATGAACGCTTATAAATCCGGTCAGCGCAAAAATGCCATTATGGCGGATATTGCAAACCGAATGTCCGAAGAAGATTTAAAAGCAGTTGCTAACTTTATCCAGGGTTTGCGTTAATCATCCAAGGGTCTGCTTCAGAAGCCGTCTGAAAAGGTTTTCAGACGGCTTCAGACAATTTTGCGATAAGTTTTCTAAATCGCATTTGTTGGGATTGATATAAACCATCTTTATAGTCTTGAAATAAAAGGCATCAAGACAGTAGAATCGGAGCAGAGTGTCCTTTATTGTCCGATTCCGTCTTCTATATTCCTGATTGCGGAAGAAACACACAATGAGTAAATCCCGTAGATCTACCCCGCTTCTTTTACATCCGTGGTTCGCTTTTTTCAGCTCCATGCGCTTTGCGGTCGCTTTGCTCAGTCTGCTGGGTATTGCATCGGTTATCGGCACGGTGTTACAGCAAAACCAGCCGCAGACGGATTATTTGGTCAAATTCGGACCGTTTTGGGTGCAGATTTTTGGTTTTCTGGGACTGTATGATGTCTATGCTTCGGCATGGTTCGTTGTCATTATGCTCTTTTTGGTTATCTCGACCAGTTTGTGCCTGATTCGCAATGTGCCGCCGTTCTGGTGCGAAATGAAGTCTTTTCGAGAAAAGGTTAAAGAAAAATCTCTGGCGGCAATGCGCCACTCTTCGCTGTTGGATGTAAAAATTGCCCCCGAAGTTGCCAAACGTTATCTGGAGGTGCAGGGTTTTCAGGGAAAAACCATTAACCGTGAAGACGGTTCGGTTTTGATTGCCGCCAAAAAAGGCACGATGAACAAATGGGGCTATATCTTTGCCCATATTGCTTTGATTGTCATTTGTTTGGGCGGGCTGATAGACAGTAACCTGCTGTTGAAACTGGGTATGCTGACCGGTCGGATTGTTCCGGACAATCAGGCAGTTTATGCTAAGGATTTCAAGCCCGAAAGTATTTTGGGTGCGTCCAATCTCTCATTTAGGGGCAACGTCAATATTTCCGAGGGGCAAAGTGCGGATGTGGTTTTCCTGAATGCCGACAACGGGATGTTGGTTCAGGACTTGCCTTTTGAAGTCAAACTGAAAAAATTCCATATCGATTTTTACAATACGGGTATGCCGCGCGATTTTGCCAGTGATATTGAAGTAACGGACAAGGCAACCGGTGAGAAACTCGAGCGGACCATCCGCGTGAACCATCCTTTGACTTTGCACGGCATCACGATTTATCAGGCGAGTTTTGCCGACGGCGGTTCGGATTTGACATTCAAGGCGTGGAATTTGGGTGATGCTTCGCGCGAGCCTGTCGTGTTGAAGGCAACATCCATGCGGCAGTTCCCGCTGGATATCGGCAGGCATAAATACCGTCTTGAATTTGATCAATTTACTTCGATGAATGTGGAGGACATGAGCGAGGGCGCGGAACGGGAAAAAAGCTTGAAATCCACGCTGAACGATGTCCGCGCCGTTACTCAGGAAGGTAAAAAATACACTAATATCGGTCCTTCCATCGTGTACCGCATCCGTGATGCGGCGGGGCAGGCGGTCGAATATAAAAACTATATGCTGCCGATTTTGCAGGACAAAGATTATTTTTGGCTGACCGGCACGCGCAGCGGTTTGCAACAGCAATACCGTTGGCTGCGTATTCCTTTGGACAAACAAGGGAAAGCGGACACTTTCATGGCATTGCGTGAGTTTTTGAAAGATGGGGAAGGGCGCAAACGTCTGGTTGCCGACGCAACCAAAGACGCACCTGCCGAAATCCGCGAACAATTCATGCTGGCTGCGGAAAACACGCTGAACATCTTTGCACAAAAAGGCTATTTGGGATTGGACGAATTTATTACGTCCAATATCCCGAAAGAGCAGCAGGATAAGATGCAGGGCTATTTCTACGAAATGCTTTACGGCGTGATGAACGCAGCTTTGGATGAAACCATACGCCGATACGGATTGCCGGAATGGCAGCAGGATGAAGCGCGAAACCGTTTCCTGCTGCACAGTATGGATGCCTATACGGGGCTGACGGAATATCCCGCGCCTATGCTGCTGCAACTTGACGGGTTTTCGGAAGTGCGCTCTTCAGGTTTGCAGATGACCCGCTCGCCCGGTTCGCTTTTGGTCTATCTTGGTTCGGTATTGTTGGTTTTGGGTACGGTATTTATGTTTTATGTGCGCGAAAAACGGGCATGGATATTGTTTTCAGACGGCAAAATCCGTTTTGCCATGTCTTCTACCCGCAGTGAACGGGATTTGCAGAAGGAATTTCCAAAACATGTTGAGAGTCTGCAACGGCTCGGCAAGGACTTGAATCATGACTGAACACTATAAAACCCTTCCTGAACACGAACTGCTGGTCCGAAAGTCTTTTATCCGTAATTTGAATATCTGGGATTGGGTATTTGCCGCGCTGGTTTTTTCGGGTACGGTTTTCGTACAGACCCGTTCCGGTATGCATATGGATATTTACGAAACGGTCATGTTGTGGGCGAGTGCCGGTATTGCCGTGTTTTTGGGTTGGTTTTTCAAACCGATGCGCTGGTTTGTTCCTTTAAGCGTATTGCTTGCCTATGCCGCCGTCGGTCTGTATGGCGGCAACATCAAATCGGCAGAGATTTTCCTGTTGCGGTATTTCCTCAGCAGCCAATCGGCGATTATGTGGCAGTGCGCCTTTGTCTTTTTCGCCCTGTTCGCCTATATTTCGGGCGCGGTTTTGGCAAGCGTAAAAAATGTGCCGACCAACACGCTGTTGGGTATGGGAACCGTGTTTGCATGGGTGTCTGCCGTAGCAGGCTTTACTGGTTTGCTGGTACGTTGGCACGAAAGCTATCTGCTCCGTCCCGATGCGGGGCATATTCCGGTTTCCAACCTGTATGAAGTGTTCATTCTGTTTTTGGTCATTACCGCGCTGATGTATTTGTATTACGAGGGCAAATTCGCCGTACAGAAATTGGGCGGCTTTGTGTTCGGTTTTATGGCGGTCGTGGTTGGATTTGTCTTGTGGTACAGCGTGTCGCGTGAGGCGCATACCATCCAGCCGCTGATTCCCGCGCTCCAGTCCTGGTGGATGAAAATCCACGTTCCGGCAAACTTTATTGGTTACGGCGCGTTTTGCATTTCCGCGATGCTCGGTATTGCCGAACTGGTTTCCCTGCGTGCGGAAGAAAAAGGCGGAAAACTGTGGCTGCCGCCGTCGGCATTGATCGACGAGGTGATGTATAAGGCGATTGCCGTCGGTTTTCTGTTTTTCACCATTGCGACCATTTTGGGTGCGCTGTGGGCGGCGGATGCTTGGGGACGCTATTGGAGTTGGGACCCGAAAGAGACGTGGGCGTTCATCGTCTGGCTCAATTACGCCGTTTGGCTGCATTTGCGGCTGGTTGCCGGTTGGCGCGGCAAAGTGCTGGCGTGGTGGGCGATTATCGGTTTGTTCGTAACCGCATTTGCCTTTATCGGCGTGAATATGTTTTTGAGCGGGCTGCATTCTTACGGAACGCTTTGATACGGTGCAACGATGCCGTCTGAAGGGCTTCAGACGGCATGTTCCGTTTTTGGGATACGGCAGTCGTGCCGAAATCCGCTAAAATACGTTTTTCAGTTTTTAACGGCATCAGACCATGTTGGTATTAGGAATCGAATCTTCTTGCGACGAAACCGGCGTTGCGCTGTACGACACTGAACGCGGATTGCGGGCGCATTGCCTGCACACTCAAATGGCAATGCACGCCGAATACGGTGGGGTTGTGCCGGAATTGGCAAGCCGCGACCATATCCGCCGCCTTGTTCCGTTGACTGAAGGCTGTTTGGCGCAGGCGGGCGCATCGTATGGCGACATTGAGGCGGTTGCCTTTACGCAAGGGCCTGGTTTGGGCGGTGCGCTGCTGGCGGGTTCGAGCTACGCCAACGCGCTGGCTTTAGCGTTGGACAAGCCCGTGATTCCCGTCCATCATTTGGAAGGACATCTGCTGTCGCCGCTGTTGGCGGAGGAAAAACCCGACTTTCCTTTTGTCGCGCTGTTGGTTTCGGGCGGGCATACGCAGATTATGGCGGTCAGGGGCATAGGCGACTACGAGCTTTTGGGCGAGAGCGTCGATGATGCGGCGGGCGAGGCATTCGACAAAACGGCGAAACTGCTGGGTTTGCCGTATCCGGGCGGTGCGAAACTGTCGGAACTTGCGGAATCGGGCAGACCCGAAGCGTTTGTTTTTCCGCGCCCGATGATTCATTCCGACGATTTGCAGATGAGTTTTTCAGGTTTGAAAACCGCTGTTTTGACTGCCGTTGAAAAAGTGCGTGAGGCAAACGGTTCGGAAACCATTCCCGAGCAGACCCGCAACGACATCTGCCGTGCGTTTCAAGATGCGGTGGTAGATGTGTTGGAGGCAAAAGTGAAAAAAGCCCTGTTGCAGACAGGGTTCAGAACCGTAGTGGTCGCCGGCGGGGTCGGTGCAAACCGCAAACTCCGCGAAACTTTCGGCAACATGACGGTGCAAATCCCGACCCCCAAAGGCAAGCCGAAACATCCGTCCGAAAAAGTCAGCGTGTTTTTCCCGCCGATGGCATATTGCACGGACAACGGCGCAATGATTGCCTTTGCAGGTGCAATGCATTTGAAAACGGGCAGTGAGGCCGGCGCATTCAATGTACGCCCGCGCTGGCCGTTGTCCGAAATCGTCAAATGACAAAATGCCGTCTGAAATTGTTCAGACGGCATTTTTATTTTCGTTACGGCGTTTTATAGCGGTTGTACATAAACAGATACTGCGTCGGAAAACGGCGTATCCAATATTCGGTATTGCGGTTGAATACGGCGGCATCATGGATTTTGTCGCCAGACAATTCTCCTTGAAGGGGGCTGATGTGTAAGGCAAAACCCTGCCCGTCAGGCAGGCGTTCACTGCAAAAAAACAGCGTACTTACGCCTTTGACGTTTGCCAGTTTTGCCGCCAGCGTCATGGTATAGGCAGGTTTGCCGAAAAAGTCCGCCCATACGCCTTCCCCGCCTTCTTGAGGGGAGGGGACGTGGTCGGGCAGGACGATGGTTGCTTCGCCCGAACGCAGGGCTTTGATGATTTGTTTGACCCCTTGTATGCGGGTAGGCGCGGTTTTGCCTTTGCCGCGAACCCTGCCCGCCTGCATGATTTTGTCTATCGCTTTGATTTTCGGCGGTTTGTACATGGCGGTCAGCGGGAACGGAAGCTGCTGGCTGATGTAGCGTCCGCCCAAATCGTAGCTGCCGATGTGTGGCGTGATGAATAGCAGCCCTTCGTGTTTGTCCAAAGCCTGCTGCACGTGTTCCCAGCCGTGTACCGTTTTGAACATTGTTTCTATGTCTTCCGGTTTTTTGAAAAACGCGGGGGCGAGTTCCAAACCGCCTTTTGCCGTTTCCGCAAAAACGGCTTTGACCGTCTGCGTGTCGGGGTTCAAACCTGCCTGCCGCATATTGGCGACGATGCGTTCTCGGTCTTCCTTTAAAAGGTAAAACGCCAGATGTCCGAGCCGGTTTCCCAGCGTGTGCAGACAGGAAAGCGGCAGCAGGGAGAGGCATTTGAGCAGGGCGGTCAACAGGATGTGCATGGCGGTTCGCAACGGGGGAAACAGCCCGAATTGTAAACGAAATATGCCGTCTGAAAAAGGGAAGTATTGCGGCAATATGCCTTTTCTGCTACGATGCGCGCTGCATTAAGAGTTGGGAATTCCATGCCAACCTGCTTTTCAAAAGGAAAGGTAAGGTGGACGGTTGAAAAGCCGATGTGGTCCGCAAGGGCAATCCAAACCCGCTTGATGCGGGAATTTTTTTGCCTGTAAGAAACGCGCAACAGGATTCCGAAACAGCAGGCAAGTGCGAATGTTTCTCACTTGTATAGAGAAAAAGCGGAGTTTTTGTTATGATTTCCGCTGTCCGAAATAAAAGGCCGTCTGAAAACACAGCAGCCTGTTTTTAATGAAAGAATAGCAATGAGCGAATATCTGTTTACTTCCGAATCGGTATCCGAAGGCCATCCGGATAAAGTTGCCGACCAAGTATCCGATGCGATTTTGGATGCCATCTTGGCGCAAGACCCCAAGGCGCGTGTCGCCGCAGAAACCTTGGTCAACACAGGCTTGTGCGTATTGGCAGGCGAAATTACTACTACCGCCCAAGTGGATTACATCAAAGTCGCACGCGAAACCATCAAACGCATCGGCTACAACTCGTCCGAGCTGGGCTTTGATGCCAACGGCTGCGCGGTCGGCGTGTATTACGACCAACAATCCCCCGACATCGCCCAAGGCGTGAACGAAGGCGAAGGCATCGACCTGAACCAAGGTGCGGGCGACCAAGGTTTAATGTTCGGCTATGCCTGCGACGAAACCCCTACCCTGATGCCGTTTGCCATCTATTACAGCCACCGCCTGATGCAGCGTCAAAGCGAATTGCGCAAAGACGGCCGCCTGCCTTGGCTGCGTCCTGATGCCAAAGCCCAACTGACCGTGGTTTACGACAGCGAAACCGGCAAAGTAAAACGCATTGACACCGTCGTCCTGTCGACCCAACACGATCCGTCTATCGGTTACGAAGAGCTGAAAAACGCCGTGATCGAACACATCATCAAACCGGTTCTGCCGTCTGAACTGCTGACCGACGAAACCAAATACCTGATCAACCCGACCGGCCGCTTCGTTATCGGCGGCCCGCAAGGCGACTGCGGTTTGACTGGCCGTAAAATCATCGTCGACACCTACGGCGGCGCAGCTCCGCACGGCGGCGGCGCATTCTCCGGCAAAGACCCGTCCAAAGTGGACCGTTCCGCCGCTTACGCCTGCCGNTACGTTGCGAAAAACATCGTAGCCGCCGGTTTGGCAACCCAATGCCAAATCCAAGTTTCCTACGCCATCGGCGTTGCCGAACCGACTTCGATTTCCATCGACACTTTCGGCACAGGCAAAATCAGCGAAGAAAAACTGATTGTCCTGGTTCGCGAACATTTCGACCTGCGCCCCAAAGGCATCGTCCAAATGCTCGACCTGTTGCGCCCGATTTACGGAAAATCCGCCGCTTACGGACATTTCGGCCGCGAAGAACCCGAGTTTACTTGGGAGCGCACCGACAAAGCGGCCGCATTGAAAGCAGCCGCCGGTCTGTAATTTGGTCTGAATAAAGAAATGCCGTCTGAAGGTTCAGACGGCATTTTTATATAGTGGATTAACAAAAATCAGGACAAGGCGACGAAGCCGCAGACAGTACAAATAGTACGGAACCGATTCACTTGGTGCTTCAGCACCTTAGAGAATCGTTCTCTTTGAGCNAAGGCAAGGCAACGCCGTACTGGTTTTTGTTAATCCACTATATTTTCCTGTTTCAGGCGCGGCGTTCTTTGCACATCAGTTTCGCATCCAGCCAGCCGTCGCCGCCAGAGATGATGTTTTTGGCAACGAAGTTGTCCAAGTCGGGCAGCAGGGAAACGGCGCGCCCGCTGTTGATGATGACGACCACCACCATCGGTTTGTCGCCCAGCCAATAACCTGCAAGGGCGCGGACATTGTTGAGCGTGCCGGTTTTCAGGCGCAGCAGCCCGCCGCTTTGTTTGAAGCGGTTGCGTAAAGTTCCGTCTGTACCGGCGATAGGGAGCGTGTCGATGAAATCTTGTGCAAACGGGCTGAAATAAGCCGTTTCCAACATTTGCGCCATCATTCTCGCCGTTACCCTTTCTTTTCTGGACAGACCCGAACCGTTTTCCAAAACCAAATCCGCAACATCGATGCCCGACACGGCAAGTTCACGCCGGACGGCAGACGCTGCCTGTTCGGAAACCGCGGGTAGTTTGCCGTTGCCGCCGAGTTTGAGGAAGACGGAACGCGCAATCAGATTGTCCGAACGCTTGTTCATGTCCGTCAAAATTTCCTTCATCGGCTTTGAGTGTGCAACGGCAAGCGTCTGCGCGCCTTCCGGCGTGTCGGCTATGCCGATGCCGTCTGAAATCCGTCCGCCGCCGAGCAGCCAGTGGTTGGTAAAACTTTGCCGGATCAGTTCGTCAAGCGCGAACATCCGGACACCGACAGGCTTGCCCAAACAGCTTTCAGGAATATTGCCGCGCAATTTCAGCGTATTGTCCGAAAAAGATGCACGCATCAGTTTTTTGACCGAAGGGCAGGCAGCTTGGGAGGCGGTAATTTTCAAGTTGTTTTGGGCGAAAATATGCGGCAAAGGCGGATCGGTGAGGATGTCGGTACTGCCGGCGGCATTGCGTTCGGCGCGCACCATAACCATACCGGCAGACAGCATAGTCGGATTTGGGGGCGTCATAAACGGCGAACCGCTGTCGGCTTCAAAATGGTCGGGACTGCCGACTTCGCCCCACAGCTTGTGGTCGAGTATCAGGTGTCCCGTGATATTGCGTATGCCTTTGTCGCGCAACTGTTTTTGAACATCAAGCAGGTTTTCCTGATTGAAAACGGGGTCGCCGCTGCCTGCCCAATACAAATCGCCATCCAGCGTGCCGTTACTCACTTTGCCGTTGCTTTTAAACTCAGTCGCCCAGCGGTAATTGCTGCCGAAGGTTTTGAAGGCGGCAAACGCGGTAACGAGTTTCATCGTGGAAGCGGGATTGACGGGGACATCCGCACGGTGGTCGATGACGACCCTGCCGCTGCCGAGTTCTTGGACATATACGGCGATTTCGTTTTGCGGAATGCGGCCGGTATCGAGCGCGTGTGCGGCGAGGGAGGCGAGAAGCAGCAGCAGGGAGGCCGCTGTTTTGGGGAAATTCATAGGTGAATCTGTTACATAAAAAAAGCAATTATAAGGCAAAGCCGGATAAGTGGGAACGCCGGGGCGGCGGACCGGCTTGTTTGCAGGGGAAATCACATATATAATAATCGTTACCATTATGAAATGATTGAAACGCAGAAACTTAATATTCAGGAGGAATGATTATGGCTAAGAAAATCAGTATTTTGGTGGGCAGCCTGCGCCGTGCTTCGTTTGCGCGCAAAGTGGCATTGAATGCGGTACAGATGTTTCCAGAAGGCTATCAGGCGGAAATTGTCGAAATCGGGCATCTGCCGCTTTACAATTTCGATTATGACGACCCTGCGGTGGAAGATGTGCCGCTGCCCGAAAGCTACACGGCTTTCCGCGAAACGATTAAGGCTTCGGACGGCATTTTGTTCGTTACGTCCGAAAACAACCGCACCGTTCCCGCCTGTTTGAAAAATGCGGTGGACATCGGCTCGAAACCGAATGCCGACGTGGCGTGGAAAAACAAACCGGCCGGCATCATCAGCCATTCCGTCGGCAAGATGGGGGGCTACAGTTCCCAAAAAAACCTGCGNCTTGCCCTGTCTTATTTCGATATGCCGCTGACAGGGCAGCCTGAGGTGTTTTTGGGCAATTCGCCGACGCTGTTNGATGAAAACGGCAAATTGATCGACTCGGCAAGGGATTTTGTCCAGTCATATATTAATCAGTTTGTCGGTTTGATTGAAAGAAATGCCAAATAAACAAACCAAGTCGAAAGGCCGCAAAACCGGTTCGGGTTTTGCGGCCTTTCTATATGGGCTGGGCAGTGTCAAGGTTTGCCGTTTGCCGGATAATGCGCGGCAAATGATCAGCGTGTTTATAGCGGATTAACAAAAACCAGTACGGCGTTGCCTCGCCTTAGCTCAAAGAGAACGATTCTCTAAGGTGCTGAAGCACCAAGTGAATCGGTTCCGTACTATTTGTACTGTCTGCGGCTTCGTCGCCTTGTCCTGATTTAAATTTAATCCACTATATTGTTGGTTGAAGATGATGCGATGATTGCGGAGGCGGTGTCGGCAAATTTGAAAGACGGTGGTTATGCAGTGGATTGGGTCAAAAACGGCGCGCAGGTTGCGGCGGCGGCCGCTGCCCAGCCTTATGACTTGATGCTGCTGGATTTGGGTTTGCCGGGGCGCGATGGTTTGGATGTTTTGTCAGAAATACGCGCGGCAGGCTGTACCGTCCCCGTGCTGATTGTGACGGCGCGGGATGATTTGTACAGCCGGCTGAACGGTTTGGACGGCGGTGTGGATGACTATATCGTCAAGCCGTTCGATATGGTGGAGCTTAAGGCGCGGATGCGGGCGGTGTTGCGGCGCGGGAGCGGACAGGTGCAGGCGTGCCTGTCAAATGGTGCGTTATCCCTCAATCCTGCAACGTATCAGGTAGAAATTATTGCCGAGGGGAGGCAGGTGGCATTGAGCAACAAGAAGTTTGCAGTATTGCAGGCTTTGTTGGAGAGGCTGGGTGTCATTCTGTCGCGTTCGGATTTGGAAGATAAGATTTACGGTTGGGGCGAGGAAGTCGAAAGCAATGCGGTGGATTTTCTGATTCACGCGCTGCGTAAGAAACTGGGTAAGGAAAGCATACAAAATGTACGCGGTGTCGGCTGGCTGATGCCGCATCAAGATGCCGTCTGAACAGGAACGAAGATGCCGGACCGTTTTTTTAAAATTTTAAAACATTCGCTTCAGGTCAGAATCAGCCGTGCCCTGATTTGGATGTTTGTTCCGCTGGCAATGCTTGCAGGTATGTTTTCCTACTACGAAACCTTCCACGAAACGGAAGAGTTGCAGGACGACCTGCTCCGTCAGGCGGCATTGTACGTCGGCCCCGATTCCAAACCCGAAACTTTGCCCGAGGGCGACGGCGATACGCGTATTTTGGTACAGATGCCACAGCAGGAAGACCCTGTTGTCAGCCTGCCCGCGCATCTGGCGGACGGTCTGCACACGCTTCAGGCGGACGATGACGACGATTATTACCGCGTCTATATCCGCACGACTGAACAGGGACGGATTGCCGTCATGCAGGAAAACGAATACCGTGAAGATTTGGCGGCGGATGCGGCACGGCAAAGCGTGTTGCCCCTGCTGGCGGCACTGCCGCTGATGATACTGCTGACCGTGTGGATTACGCACAAAGTCATGCGCCCCGTCCGCAAATTGTCGCAAAGTCTCGAACAACGCCGAATCAATGACCTGTCTGCCTTGAGTGTGGACAATATTCCCAGTGAAATCAGAGGGTTCGTAACCGCCATCAACCTGCTTTTGAAACGTGCGGATGAAGACATCCGCCACCGTCAGCGGTTTGTCGCCGATGCGGCGCACGAGTTGCGGACACCGATGACCGCCCTTTCCCTTCAGGCGGAACGCCTCAACAATATGCCGCTCCCACCCGATGCGGCGCGGCAGTCTGCCGTTTTGCAGCAGAGCATCAGGCGCAACAAACACCTGCTCGAGCAGCTTTTGGTACTGGCGCGTTCGCAGTCGGACGAAACCCCTCTGACGAAAACGACATTCGGTCTGCAAAGCCGTTTCCGCCAAGTGTTGCAGGAACTGATGCCGCTGGCTTTGGAAAAACGTCAGGACATCGGCGTGGCGGTCGGAGGCGATGTCGAAGTGTCTGCCGACGAAACGGAAATCTATACGCTGATTAAAACCTTTGCCGACAACGCGGTACGTTACACGCCGCACGAAGGCAGGATAGATTTGGGTTTCACGGACGAAGGGAAATATCTCGCCGTGTGGGTGGAAGATAACGGGAACGGCATTCCCGAATCCGAACGCGCCCGTGTCCTCGATCCGTTTTACCGTATTTTGGGAACGGAGCAGCAGGGGACGGGGCTGGGTCTGTCCATCGCCGACACGCTTGCCAAAAAATACGGCGGATATTTGGAACTGACCGACAGCCGACGTTTCGGACACGGTCTGCTGATACGCGCCTTGTTGGACAAGGAAACCCTGAAATAGACAGATGCCGTCTGAAGGCTTCAGACGGCATTTTTTTACATCAGCACAATATCGTATTGTTCCTACGTGTAGGCGGTTTCGACTGCCAGAGAAATAAAGAAATCGGGTTGCCGATAAAGCCTGTTGCCACAAAATACGGCGGACATTTGGAATTGTCCGACAGCCGCAGGTTCGGACACGGTCTGCTGATACGCGCCTTGTTGGACAAGGAAACCCTGAAATAGACAGATGCCGTCTGAAGGCTTCAGACGGCATTTTTTTTACATCAGCACAATATCGTATTGTTCCTGTGTGTAAGCGGTTTCGACTGCCAGAGAAATCGGTTTGCCGATGAAATCTATCAGCATTGCCAAGGATTGCGATTCTTCGTCGAGGAAAAGGTCGATGACGTTGGGTGCGGCAAGAATGCGGAAAGATTGCGCATCGTAGCGTCGGGCTTCGCGGACGATTTCGCGCTGGATTTCGTAGCACACGGTTTGCGGCGTTTTCAGACGGCCTCTGCCTTGGCAGGAAGGGCAGGGTTCGCAGAGGACTTGGTTTAAGTTTTCGCGCGAGCGTTTGCGCGTCAGCTCGACCAGCCCCAAATGGGTAAAGCCGTGCAGGGTGATGCGCGTGCGGTCGAAGGCGAGGGCTTTGGCAAGCTCTTGCAACACGGCTTCGCGGTGGCTTTCCTGTGCCATATCGATGAAGTCAATGATGATGATGCCGCCGAGGTTGCGCAGCCTCAATTCGCGGGCGATGGTGTGGCAGGCTTCAAGGTTGGTGCGGAAGATGGTTTCATCGAAATTGCGCGCGCCGACGAAGCCGCCGGTGTTCACGTCTATCGTGGTCATCGCTTCGGTGGACTCGATAATCAGGTAACTGCCGAAGTTGAGGTTGACGCGCGGTTGCAGGGCTCGGCCGATTTCCTGTTCGACGTTGTGGGTTTCAAACAGCGGGCGTTCGCCTTTAAACAATTCTATCCTGCCCAATGCGCCGTGGACGTATTGTTCGGCAAAACGCGTCATGCGCCCGTGGTTTACGGTGGAATCGACGAGGATTTTTTGCGTGTCGCAGCCGACCATATCGCGCAACACACGCAGGCTTAAAGGCAAGTCCTGATAAAGCAGGGTTTCCGGCGGTTGGATTTTTGCCTGTTCTTGGATGTGTTCCCACACTTTGGTCAGGTAGTCGATATCGGACTGGAGCTGTTCGTCGGTGGCGTTTTCGGCGTTGGTGCGGATGATGTAGCCGTGGCATGCCTTTTCCGGCAGGAGCTTGTTGAGACGCTCGCGCAGGTTGCTTCGTTCCGTATCGTCCTCGATACGCTGGGATACGCCGATATGTTCTTCCTGCGGAAGATGGACGAGGAAACGCCCTGCCAGCGAGATTTGTGTGGAAAGGCGCGCGCCTTTGGTGTTGATCGGGTCTTTGATGACCTGCACCAAAACCGACTGCCCTTCAAACAGCATATGTTCGATGCGCTGGGTTTCTTCGGGGTTGCGGCGTTGTTCGAGGACATCGACGATGTGTAAAAATGCCGCGCGTTCCAAACCGATATCGATAAACGCGCTCTGCATCCCGGGCAGCACGCGGCGCACCACGCCCAGATAGATATTGCCGACCAGGCTGTGTCCGCTGTTACGCTCGATATGCAGTTCGCAGATATTGTTTTCCTCCAACACCGCCACGCGCGTTTCCTGCGGCGTGATGTTGACCAATATCGTTTCGGGCGGGCGCGCGATGTCTTTGGGGATGGGGAGTCCTGACAACATGGTTTTTCCTGAAAATGTAATAAAAATATTTTTGCATCCGTTCCGCCGCGCAGCGCGGGTGCAAAAATATTTTTCACAATGCCTATCATACTTTAAAAAAGAAACTTTGACACATTCCGCACATGCCGTCTGAATGTGCATCTGTTCCGCACTTGCCAAACGGAGCGATTGCCCCTATATTGATTATCATTGCAAAACTTTCGGAAACCCAATATGCAGACCGTTACCATGTACACAGGTCCGTTTTGCCCCTACTGCGCGATGGCGAAAAGGCTGCTGCACGCGGCAGGTGTCGGACATATCGACGAAATCCGTGTCG
Source organism: Neisseria sp. SLRRB23 (assembly GCF_050896295.1). Classification (NCBI taxonomy): domain Bacteria; kingdom Pseudomonadati; phylum Pseudomonadota; class Betaproteobacteria; order Neisseriales; family Neisseriaceae; genus Neisseria; species Neisseria sp. SLRRB23. Next base: position 19,463 of record NZ_JBPBFH010000004.1, on the reverse strand, counting down.
ATGCAAGCCCCGAAGCCTTTGCCGAAATGCAGCAGCTTTCGGGACAGCGCAGCGTGCCGCAGATTTTCATCGGCGAAACGCACGTCGGCGGATTTACCGACCTCTACCGCCTCCAGCAGGAAGGCGGGCTGGACGGACTGCTGAACCCTTAACCCCCAACTAGGAAAACAAAATGAGCGAAGAACTGCAACCCGTATTCAGCATCGAGCGACTGTATGTCAAAGACTTGTCTTTGGAAGTGCCGCACGCGCCGCAAATCTTCTTGGAACAGGGCGAGCCCGAAGTGGATATGCGCGTTTCCACCGGCAGCCAAAAGCTGGAAGACGGCTACTACAACGTGGACGTTACCGTAACCGTTACCGCCAAGCTGGATAACGAGCGCACGATGTTTTTGAACGAAGTAACCCAAAGCGGTATTTTCCGTCTGGAAAACATCCCCGAAGAAGATGCCGACCTGCTGCTCGGCGTGGCGTGTCCGAACATCCTCTTCCCTTACGCGCGCGAAGCCGTTTCCAGTACGGTAACGCGCGCCGGCTTCCCGCCCGTCCTGCTCGCGCCGATTAATTTTGAGGCGATTTACCAACAACAGCAGGAAGCCGAAGCCGCCGGGGCTTGATTCCTGCCTGTCCGATGCCGTCTGAATCCGTTTCAGACGGCATTTTTGTTTTCGGATAAAATAAGCGCGTCCAAAGGAATCTGCCTATGATGTCGCCCGAAACCCAGAAACAGCTCAAAATCACCGATGTTTCCGCCAAGAAGCTCGACAAACTCAACCTCCATACCGCGTGGGATTTGGTGTTGCACCTGCCGCTGCGTTACGAGGACGAGACGCACATTATGCCGATTAAGGACGCGCCGATTGGCGTGCCGTGTCAGGTCGAGGGCGAGGTCATCCATCAGGAAGTAACTTTTAAGCCGCGCAAGCAGCTGATTGTCCAAATTGCCGACGGTTCCGGCAGCGTCCTTTTCCTGCGCTTCATCCACTTTTACGCCAGCCATCAGAAACAGATGGCGGTCGGCAAACGCATCCGCGCCGTGGGCGAAATCAAACACGGGTTTTACTGCGATGAGATGATTCATCCCAAAATCCGCGATGCCGAGGGCAGCGGTTTGGCGGAAAGCCTCACGCCGATTTATCCGACCGTAAACGGTTTGAATCAGCCCACTTTGCGCCGCATTATTCAGACGGCGTTGGACGTTACGCCGTTGCACGACACCTTGCCTGATGCTTTATTAGGCCGTCTGAAACTGCCGCACCTCGCCGAAAGCCTGCGCTTTTTGCATTCGCCGCCGCCGAGTTTCACTATTTATCAACTTTCAGACGGCACGCTGCCTGCATGGCAACGGCTCAAATTTGACGAACTTTTGGCACAACAGTTGTCCATGCGGCTGGCGCGGCAGAAGCGTATCGGCGGCTCGGCGGCGGCATTGCGCGGCAATGGCGTATTGACCCAAGCCCTGCGCCAAGCCCTGCCGTTTGCCCTGACCGATGCACAAGAAAACGTGTTGGCGGAAGTTCAAACCGATATGGCGCAAACGCACCCGATGCACCGCCTGCTGCAAGGCGATGTCGGCAGTGGCAAAACCATAGTCGCCACCTTGTCTGCTTTGACGGCTATCGAATCCGGTGCGCAGGTGGCTGTAATGGCGCCGACCGAAATCNTTGCCGAACAACATTTTATTAAATTTAAACAATGGCTCGAACCTTTGGGTATTGAAGTTGTCCGCCTTTTTGGCAGTTTGCGTAAAAAAGCAAAAGACGAAGCCAAAGCCAAACTCGCCGATGGCACCGTCAAAATCGCCGTCGGCACGCATGCCCTGTTTTCAGACGACGTCGAGTTCCAAAATCTGGGCTTGGTGATTGTGGACGAGCAACACCGCTTCGGCGTCGCCCAACGCCTCGCCCTCAAAAACAAAGGGCGCGACGTCCACCAATTGATGATGTCCGCCACGCCTATCCCGCGCACGCTTGCCATGAGTTTCTTCGCCGACTTGGACGTGTCCGTCATCGACCAGTTGCCGCCCGGACGTACGCCGATTAAAACCCGCCTCGTCAACAACGTCCGCCGCGCCGAAGTCGAAGGCTTCGTTCTAAACATCTGCCGTAAAGGGCAGCAGGCATACTGGGTCTGCCCGCTGATTGAAGAAAGTGAAACCCTGCAACTGCAAACCGCCACCGAAACCCTAGAGCAGCTTCAGGCGGCATTGCCCGAACTCAACATCGGCTTGGTACACGGACGCATGAAAGCCGCCGAAAAAGCCGAAGTCATGGCAGAGTTTGCCGCAGGCCGTCTGAACGTCTTGGTCGCCACCACCGTCATCGAAGTCGGCGTAGATGTGCCCAACGCCGCCCTGATGGTGATCGAACACGCCGAGCGCATGGGCTTGGCGCAGCTGCACCAATTACGCGGACGGGTAGGGCGCGGCGCGGTAGAAAGCGTGTGCGTCCTCCTGTTTGCCGAACCCTTGAGCGAACTCGCCAAAGCGCGGCTGAAAGTCATCTACGAACATACCGACGGCTTTGAAATCGCCCGTCAAGACCTCAACATCCGTGGCCCAGGCGAATTTCTCGGCGCGCGCCAAAGCGGCGTTCCCATGCTGCGCTTCGCCAACCTTGAAGAAGACCTGCACCTCTTGGAACAAGCGCGCGAAATCGCCCCCATGTTGATTGAGCAAAACCCCGAAATCGTCGAAGCGCATTTGGCAAGATGGCTTTCCAGCAGGGAAGGGTATCTGGGTGTGTAGGAAGGTGTTGCCGTGGGTGGCTTCGGTTTGGGCGGAACCAATGGGAAGAATATCCGCAAATGTGCGGCTGCAACCGCAGTTTCACAGGCGGAGTTAAGGATTAATGATTGAATGCGTGGCTGCGAATGATATGCCGTCTGAAGGGCAGGGGGTTTCAGACGGCATTATTTTTTCCATGCGGTGCTTAAAACGAAAGATACGGGATCGTAATATTTGGGCAGCATCTGCGGAATACCCAAGTCGTTGCGGTACACGACGCGGTAGCGGTCGGCATACCATGCGGGGACGATGATGTATTGGTGGCGGACGGTGCGGTCGAGCGCGCGTGCAGCGGTTTGTAGTTCGGCACGGTTTCGGAAGCTGCCGAAATGGGTGAGCAGCTTTTCGATTTCCGGGCGGCAGATGCCGGCAAGGTTGCGGCTGCCTTCGGTTTTTGCCGCCTCGCAGCCGAAATAGTCGCGCTGTTCGTTGCCCGGGCTTTCGCTGTTGCCGTAAACCGTAATGGTCATGTCGAAATCGAAGTTGTCGAGGCGTTTCTGGTATACGGCGGGATCGACGGTGCGCATGTGCATGGTTACGCCGATTTTTGCCAAGTCGCGCTGCCATTTGGCGGTAATGCGCCCGTATGCCTTGCCTGCGTTCAGGAATTCAAAAGCCAGCGGATTGCCGAGGCGGTCGGTCAGTTTGCCGTTCTGGTAGCGGTAGCCTGCCTTTTCCAAAAGGGTACGGGCTTTGATAAGGTTGGGGCGTATGCCGTTTTTCAAATCGGTTTGCGGCGGTTCGGGAACATTCTGACTCAAAACGGTGGGATTGAGCGTATTGCCTAAAGATTGCAGCAGCCTGAGTTCCGAACCCTGCGGCCTGCCCGATGCCGCCATGTTGCTGTTGGTAAAAAAGCTGTTGCTTCGGCGGTATGCGCCGTAGAAAAGGCGTGCATTGGTACTTTCAAAATCGAAACTTTCCACCATTGCCTGCCGTACAAGGGGATGGTTGAACGGCGCACGGCGCAGGTTCATGACAAAACCCTGCATACCGGCGGTGCTTTCCTGTTTCCATTCGTGTTTGCCCAAGTCCCGTTTGGCAAGTATGTCGGCAGGATAGGCACGCGCCCAGTTACGGGCGATGTTTTCGTATACGAAATCATATTGTCCAGCTTTGAGGCCTTCGAGACGGACGCTGTCGTCTTTGAAATATTTGAAACGGACGGTGTCGAAGTTGTACCGCCCCCTGCGTGTCGGCAGGTTTTGCGCCCAGTAGTTTTTGTCGCGCGCGTATTCGCTTATGCGCCCGATGTCTGCTTTGACGAAGCGGTAGGGGCCGGAGCCGATGGGCATTTTGTTTGCGCCTTTTTCCAGTCCTTCTGGATAACTTTTGTGTGAAAATACAGGCAGTTGTCCTAAGACCATGTGTAATTCGGCATTGCGCTGTTTGAAGCGGAAAACGACTGTCCTGTCATCGGGCATTTCGATTTTGGCAACATCGTTCCAATACATGCGGTAAAACGGCGAGGCGGCCCGGTCTTCGGTCAGCAGGCGGAAGGAGGCGGCAACGTCTTTGGCAAGGACGGGGTCTCCGTTGTGGAATTTGGCTTTCGGGTTGAGCTTGAATGTTGCCGACAATCCGTCTTCGGCAAGCCAAAAGTCTTGCGCCAGCAAGCCGTACATGGAGAAAGGTTCGTCCCAACTGTTGTCGGTGAGTCTGTCCACGGTCAGCATAAGAACGCCGACTTCTTTGTCGCCTTTGAGGGTAAACGGGTTGAACGTATCAAAACCGCCCTGCATCGGCAGGGAAAATACTCCGCCTTTGGGCGCGTCGGGATTGACATATTCGTAGGCGCGAAAGCCGGCGGGATATTTCGGCGTCTGCCCCAAACCCAAACCGTATGCGGCAAAAGCGGTGGTCGTGGAGAAGGAAAGCAGGAGCAGGACGAGGGTTTTCATAAGGTTCCAAACCGAACGGGGCGATGAAGCCTGATTATAGCAAAAGGCCGTCTGAAAACCGTTTTCAGACGACCTTTTATTTAATTACAATAAAAATGTTAACAACAAAAAAACAAACCGCTTTTTTCCGTTTGGAGACAAATTTTTAACTAAAATTGTCAACAATTCCTTGACGCACACACAAAAAAACTCTAATATTTGTAACTATATGTAACATTATAAATTTTAAATATTTTCTGAGTAAGGGGAAGTAATGGGCATCCATCTCGACTTCGGCATTCTGCCCCTGATTTCCCTATGCCATTGTATATGCAACAGACTAAAGATACTGATTATTTCCATTCCTGAACATATCGATATGGATATTATCCTTGAATCGGGTGGAGACTAAATGCCAATAATTTGGATACGTTGGAAAAGGGATATTTGATTGGGAATGGGATGAAGATAAGTGTAGATGAGTTGGGGAAAAAAGTGCTAGAACATATCGGTAAGAATGAACCGTTATGTTATTGTTGAAAAATCTACTGGTTAACTTCAATCAGGAAAAACATGAAGAAGTTAGGAAGTTGATTTATCAGTTGATAGAGTTAGATTTTCTGGAAATTTTGTGAGAGATTCTATGAAAAACTGGAAGCAATTTACATTTTTCGTAATATTAGTAATAGCTTGTTATCAATTGCTATATTTTTTATCAGATATGTTTCTTCTCGACTACATTAACAAATATAGTTGGAATTTGAATTTTATTCAGGGTACTTTGAATTTTTTTTCAATATATCTGCCATATGTTTTTGTTAGCCGAGTTTTTAGGAATACTAACCAAGAAAAGGAGTATAAAAATGATTGAACTTCAACTTCATGAATTGAAGCTGGTTTCAGGGGGGCTGTAACAGACAATATAGCTGGAAATGTAGCTAATGCTGCCACAACCAAAGGAGGTCCCACATGGGGGGGATTTTGTTGCAATACTTGCTGCCGCAGCGATAGTTCATTTTCTGCCGAAAAATGCTTTCGGTACTGTTGGTGCAAGTGCTGTATGCAATGTGACTCGTGATTGGATAAATGATGCCGTTAATGTACCTCCTTATAACGGAAGACCAATCTTTGAGATTGAACATGGATCAACTGCTCCCGCAACAAAAGCAGATAAATCAGGAAACGGCTACACTGACGGCACAAATTACTGCTGATATTTCTCATTGTTCAGACGACCTCTAAAAGAACGTACCGATACCGCTTTTCATCTCGAACAGTTCGCGAATCCCAACGCTACTCCGCTTTCAGACAACGTCAGGTTGAGACTAAATGCCAATAATTTGGATACGTTGGAAAAATCGACACTTTTGGATATTTTAAGCGGCAATCTACCTCCCGAATCAGGCAAAGTCATGATAAATGGACACGACATTTACAGCTTACCGCCACGTTTTATCCGCAATTTGAGTGCGATGGTCAAGGACGATGTTTTATAGTGGATTAAATTTAAACCAGTACGGCGTTGCCTCGCCTTGCCGTACTATCTGTACTGTCTGCGGCTTCGTCGCCTTGTCCTGATTTTTGTTAATCCACTATATTTGCTGGCTCAATTGCAGAGAATATCTGTTTTTTCGATACAGAACCAGATAGAGGAAAAATCGAACATTGCGCCTGCCTTGCTATGATTCACGAAGAAATCTCCGCCATGCCTATGGGCTATGAAACCTTGATCGGCGATATGGGCAGCGCACTGTCAGGCGGACAAAAACAACGCATCGTATTGGCGCGGGCCTTATATTGCGAACCGAAAATCCTATTTTTAGATGAAGCGACCAGCCATTTGGATATTGCCAATGAAAAAGCAGTCAATGCAAACTTGAATGGCTTGTCTATCATAAAAATTATGGCGGCACACAGAAAAGAAACGGTGGAATCAGCAGATAGGAAAATGTCTTTAGGATAAAAATACAGTTTCAAAAATACTCAAGACTGCTGCCGTTTTTTCGCCTGAGCGTCAAACTCCGCCAGCGTCATGTTTAAAGTCTGCAAACACGGCGTCATTACTGCATCGACAGCTTGGTTCACATGATCCCTTTCCACAGGCAATGGACGGTAAACGAAGAGCTTGAAGAGTTCGCTCAACTCAATGGAATCCGCCCCCGTTTTCAAAACCCAGCCCTGTCTGCCGGAATAGATATAGCCGTACCGCGCCAGCTTTTCCAGAAGCTCGCCCAACTCGTCGTAGCCCATATTGATATGCCGTCTGAACTCCTGAACGGACAGGGTTCGGCCTTCTTTTTGCGCCGCATCCAGAAGCAGCAGGATTTTCAACACATCGTCAAACCGTCCGCGCGAGTCGAACCCCCTGCGGAAGGCCTCGCCCTGCCAATAAGACAGCGACGAAGTCAGCACCGCGCCACCTAAGACCAGCGTCCACAACAGGTTCAGCCACAACAGGAAAAACGGCACGGCGGCAAATGCGCCGTAAATCGAGCGGTAACCGTCGAAATTGCCCATATACCAGGCGAACAGGAAACGTGCCGTCTCCAGGCAGAATGCCGTAATCAAAGCCCCGACAAACGCCTGCCGAGCGGGCACGAAGCGGTTGGGCACGAAGCGGTAGAGCCCCCACAACAAGACAGTCATGAAAGCCAGCCTTGCCGCCGTCTTTAACGCGTCCGTCCATTGTTGCGCACCGGAGGAGAGTACGGAGTCTTGAACCGACCCGACCATAAAGGAAATGCCCACACCCAGAGACAGTGGCCCGAAAGTCAGCAACGCCCAATAAACGAGGAACTGCATCATCCAGGGGCGTTGCGTGTTAACCCGCCAGATGTGGTTGAACGCATTGTCTATCGTCCGAATCAGCATCAGCGAGGTTACGACCAGCATCACGCTGCCGATGGCGGTCAGCCGGTTTGCCTGATCGCGGAATGCGTCGATATAGTCGAACACCATATCCGCGCCCTGCGGCACAATGGTTTGGTTGACGAAGGAGACGAACGAATCCGACCAGCGGTCGAACACGGGGAAAATCGAAGCGACCGCGACCATTACGGTCAGTACGGGGACGAGTGCCAGCAGCGTCGTAAACGTCATGCTCGCCGCTGCCTGCGGTACGCGCTCTTCACTGAAACGGCGGACGACGAACCATGCAAATGCACAGATTTTATTGTCCGCCAAACCTTGCCAACGTTGTAAAAAGGTCATAATCTCTTACCAGATTTCATGTTTTCAAACTGTTTCAGACGGCATCTGGACAACCGTTATGCCGTCTGAACGCCAAACTATTTTAACGGAATCCGCCCATGAACCCAAATCCCTTCAAAATCCTCGTCCTCTACTACTCTCAAAACGGCAGCACCCTCAACCTTGCCCGCCAAATCGCACGCGGCATCGAAAGCGTCGCAGGCTGTGAAGCCGTATTGCGTACCGTCCCCAAAGTCTCTACCGTCTGCGAAGCCGTCGAAGAAGACATCCCCGACAGCGGTGCGCCCTACGCCACTGCCGAAGACCTCAAAACCTGCGCCGCCCTCGCCCTAGGCAGCCCCACCCGCTTCGGCAACATGGCGGCCGCCATGAAATACTTCATCGACGGCACCATCCCCCTGTGGCTCGGCGCAGAACTCGTCGGCAAACCCGCCACCGTCTTCACCAGCACCGCCTCCCTCCACGGCGGACAAGAAACCACGCTGCTTACCATGATGCTCCCCCTCCTGCACCACGGCATGATTATCAGCGGCATCCCCTACACCGAATCCGCCCTCGGCAATACCCGAAGCGGCGGTACCCCTTACGGCGCGTCCCACGTTGCCGGACATGACGGCAAACCCGTCCTGACCGCAGAAGAAAACGACATCGCCTTCGCACAAGGCAGACGGCTTGCGGAGCTTGCCGTCAAGTTGGCTTAAACAGCCTCCTTTCAGACGGCATGAGGAATGATGCCGTCTGAAAGCGTTTGCCTGTATAATCCGCATCTTTGCCTTTCCGCATTCGCGGTTCGAAAACCTCCCGCGTTACCAAAACTAGGATTCAGTATGTCAAACCAACAAGCCTTGGTCATCTTTTCGGGCGGCCAAGATTCCACTACCTGCCTGATTCAGGCGATTCAAACCTACGGGCGCGAAAACGTCCAAGCCATCACTTTCCAATACGGGCAACGCCACGCCGTCGAGCTGGAACGCGCCCGCTGGATTGCGCAGGATTTGGGCGTCAAACAAACCGTACTCGACTTGAGCCTGATGCGGCAGATTACGCACAACGCCCTGATGGACGAAGCCGCCGCCATCGAAACTGCCGAAAACGGCATTCCGAATACCTTTGTAGACGGCCGCAACGCGCTTTTCCTGCTCTACGCAGCGATTTACGCCAAAGGGCAGGGGATACGGCACATTATCAGAGGCGTGTGCGAAACCGACTTTTCCGGCTATCCCGACTGCCGCGACGTGTTCGTCAAATCGATGAACGTTACCCTTAATCTGGCGATGGACTACGATTTTCAAATCCACACGCCGCTGATGTACCTGACCAAGGCGCAAACTTGGGCGTTGGCGGATGAAATGGGCGCGCTGGACTATATCCGCGAGCAGACCCACACCTGCTACAACGGCATCGTCGGCGGCTGCCACGAATGCCCGAGCTGCGTGTTGCGCGAGCGCGGATTGGCGGAATATTTGGAAAGTAAAAAGGCCGTCTGAAAATACAACCATCATCCGATACAAGCCTTATCATGCCCAAACTTTATATGTTCTATCTCGGCGGTAACGCAGGCCGCTCCAATATCGAAGTGCACGACATTCAGTTTGCCGTGTGCGACGACTACCGCGAAGCCGTCCCCGCACTCAAAGCCGCGTGGTTCGGCGATGCGGACAAAATCCACATTGACGGCTGGCAGATTGTCGAATGGGCGGACGGTTACGACATCGCCGTATCCGAAACGCCCAAAACGAAAATGCCGTCTGAACACACTCCGCGCCTGTATTTTGCCAATGTCGGCGGTTATCGCGCGGGTCAGCTTGCCGAGGCACACGCTTTCGGGCTGTTCGCCGCCGCCACGCCTGCCGAAGCCAAACAAAAAGCCCTGCAAACCCTGTTGACCGACCATGTTCAGCAACATAAAGACAACTTAAAAGACGTGGACAACCTGCTCCGACTCGACCGCATCGGCAAGTACACCATCCGCCTGACCCCGAATCCGCACGGCAAGCCTGCCGAAATCGGTTTTCAGGGCTATCTACCGATTTAAAGTACCCACCATGAAAATTACCAAGATATTTACCTTCGATTCTTCACACATGCTTGACGGGCATGACGGCAAATGCCAAAACCTGCATGGGCATACCTACAAACTCGAAATCACCGTTTCAGACGGCATCGTCAGTGGCGGGCCGAAAGACGGTATGGTAATGGATTTCACCGACCTTAAAGCCATTGTGAAACAATATATTACCGACCCCTTCGACCACGCGTTTATCTACGACGGCGGCAACAGCCGTGAATGCCAAATCGCCGCGCTTTTGGAGGGTTGGAACATGAAAACCCTGAGCCTGCCCTGCCGCACCACTGCCGAAAATATGGCGGTCGAAATGTACGGCCGTCTGAAAAACGCGGGGCTGAACGTGTGCCGCGTCAAATTGTGGGAAACGCCGACATCGTGCGCAGAGTATGAAGGGGAGTAGGGAATATCTTGAACGTATCGATATAGTAAATTCAAATAAGACATGTCCAACCGCGTCATTCCCGCGCAGGCGGGAATCCAGACCTTGATTTATCAGGAATATTTAAAAATTGCAGCAATTCCGAATCTCTGGATTCCCGCCTGTGCGGGAATGACGATGTGGGGCGTCCTTATTTGAATCTGCTTTATAGTGGATTAAATTTAAACCAGTACAGCGTTGCCTCGCCTTGCCGTACTATCTGTACTGTCTGCGGCTTCGTCGCCTTGTCCTGATTTAAATTTAATCCACTATAAAACGGTTTTTTCCAGTAAGGATTCCCCCGTTTTTTCAGACGACCTTCCATATCAAATACACCCATTAAAAGGAACACCCATGAAACTCCTCTCCACCATTCTCGTCCTCTTCGTCGCCGCCGAACATTTCTACATCGCCTGGCTTGAAATGACACAGATTCCCAGCGAAAAGGCGGCGGAAATATTCAAGCTGCCTTATGAATTTATGGAACAAAAGCGCGTGCAGACCCTGTTTAGCAACCAAGGGCTGTATAACGGCTTTCTCGGCATTGGGTTGGTGTGGTCGCGGTTTGCCGTGCCGGATAACGCGGTGTACGGCGCGACGATTCTGTTTCTCGGTTTTGTATTGATTGCCGCCGCATGGGGCGCGTTCTCTTCTTGCAACAAAGGCATACTCGTCAAACAGGGTTTGCCCGCGATGCTGGCAGCTGCTGCGGTATTGGCGGTATGAAAAAAATCAATGTTGCCCCCGGAAATCCGCAATACCGCATCGTCGAAATTTTTGAGAGCCTGCAAGGCGAGGGCTGGAACACGGGCATGCCTGCCGTTTTCGTCCGCTTGGGCAAATGCAATCTGGCGTGCGGCTGGTGTGATACCGATTATTTGACATTCGGAATGATGAGCCTGTCCGACATTTTAGGCCGTCTGAAAACCTACGCCGCTCGCAACATCATCATCACCGGCGGCGAGCCGACCATACAGCCGCATCTCGATACGCTGCTGGACGCGCTCAAGGCGGAAGGCTATTTCCTCTGTCTCGAAACCAACGGACTCAATCCCGCACCGCCGCAAATCGACTATGTCGCCACCAGCCCCAAAGCCTGCTATGCCGCCAAATACGAAAAAAGCTGTATCGAAACAGCCGACGAAGTGCGGATTGTTGCCGACGGCGATGTCGTTGCGTTCTGTGAAAATATGGAACGCAAAATCCGCGCGCATCATTACTACCTTTCGCCCTGCGAACAAGACGGTGCGATGAACATCTACGACACCATCCGCCAAATCGGTATTCTGAACAGCCGCCCCGACGCGTCCATCCATTGGCAGTTGAGCGTGCAGACGCATAAATGGGCGGGGATAGAGTAGTTTATGCAGTGCAACTCAAAGGGTCGGCTTACCGTTTTACCGATGTTTGACATACGGGAAGTGTACCGCTTCCGCGTGAAATTGCCGACATTTCCGCTGTCTAATTGGTTTGTAACCTTACTGAATAAGATGCCGTCGTTGAGTACAAGCTCGGCTTCCTAAATTCCGATAGTCTTTTGAACCTTGCCGATACCCTTTGTCAGTGCACGCAAATAGCAGGGTTAGGGAAAACGAAATGCCGTCTGAAACAGAATGCTGTTTCAGACGGCATTTTTCTGTTGACGTCAAAAGGAAAAACCGCCCCGGCAATGGATGCCGAGGCGGTTTGGATTTGGTCGGAATGAGAGGATTCGAACCTCCGACCCCTTCGTCCCGAACGAAGTGCGCTACCGGGCTGCGCTACATTCCGAATGAATTGGAACGAGATTATAACGTAAAAAGAGCGGCATGCCTATACCGTTTTGCCTTTTTGCCGCGTGTCGGGAGGATTTAAAAGGCCTCTCCGACTTTCACGCCGCCCGCCGTGTCTTGCGGCGAGGCCAGACCGGCAACAAAGGCTTGCGCCGCTTGGAAATCCGTTGTCTGCATAATGGCTTGTGCTGCCTCATGACCGAGCGAGTTTTCCATGTATTGCCAACGTCCGGCCAAATCCGGGTTGTCGGGAATGGTGAAGCCGTCGCGCAATTCATCGACCAAGTCGGGACGGTTGCAGACCAATATGATGTCGCAACCTGCTTCAAACGACAGTCGGGCGCGTTCTTTGATACCGCCGGCTCCGCACGCGCCTTCCATGGTCAAATCGTCCGAGAAAATCACGCCTTTGAATCCGATATCGCGGCGCAAAATTTGTTTGAGCCAGATTTCGGAAAACCCTGCGGGCTTGGTGTCCACTTGCGGATAAACGACGTGGGCGGGCATAACCGCCGCCATACCTTCGCGGCTCATAATGCGGAAAGGGATAAGGTCGGCGGCTTCGAGTTCGTCGAGGCTGCGCCCGTCTTCGGGCAGCACCAAATGGCTGTCCCCTTCGACAAATCCGTGTCCGGGAAAATGTTTGCCGCATGATTTCATGCCTCCTTTTTCCAAACCTTTTTGAAGGGCGAGGGCAAGGCGGGTTACGGCTTCGGGATTGCGGTGGAAACTGCGGTTGCCGATGACGGGGCAGTTTCCCCAGTCCAAATCCAAGACGGGAGTGAAGGACAAGTCGATGCCGCAGGCGGAAAGCTCGGTTGCCAAAACCCAGCCTATCTGCCGGGCTGCGGTTTCGGCGGCAGATGCGCTTTCACTGTCCCAAATTTGCCCTAAGACGTTCATTGCGGGCAAGCGGGTAAAGCCTTCGATAAACCGTTGAACCCTGCCGCCTTCGTGATCGACGGCGATAATGAGTTCGGGTGTGCGAAGTGCTTTGATTTCGGCGGTAAGTTCTTTGAGCTGTACGATATTTTGGAAGTTGCGGCGGAACAGGATGACTCCGCCGACAGCGGGATCGAGAAGGCGTTGCTTTTCCTCTTCGGTCAGACGGAAGGCGGCAATGTCGGCCATGACGGGGCCGCGCGGAATATGGGGAACAGTCATTTCGGTTTGCTCCAAAAAGCTTCAGACGGCATATGCCGTCTGAAAAGGGAAAGGGGTCAGGCGTTGGCGCGTTTTTTATCTTTCAACAGAAAAATCAGCACCGCCAATACAATGCCGGTCGTGCCGAAGCCGAGCAGCGCGGATTTTGTCAGACCCAATGCGAGGTAACCGGCTGCGGCTGCGGCGGCAACCGTCAGGGCATAAGGCAGTTGCGAGGTAACGTGGTCGATGTGGTTACAGCGCGCGCCGGTGGAAGACAGGATGGTCGTGTCGGATATGGGCGAACAGTGGTCGCCGCATACCGCCCCCGCCATCACGGCGGACATACACGGGATAATCAGCGCGGGTTCGACTTTGACCGCCATGGCGGCGGCAATCGGCAGCATAATGCCGAACGTCCCCCAGCTTGTGCCGGTGGCAAACGCCATCACGCTGGCGAGCAGGAAGAGGATGACGGGCAGGAAGCCGGGATGGATGTTGTCCGCAACCAGTGTGGAGAGGTAGTCGCCCGTGTGCATTTCGCCGACAACCGTACTGATGAGCCAGGCAAGGATTAAAATGGCGATTGCGCCGAACATAGATTTCGCACCCTGCCAAACGGCTTTGGGATAGTCGGCGGTTTTAATCGTGCCGAGCGTGCAGAGAACGACGGCAAGGACGCCGCAAGTGCCGCCGAATACCAGCGAAGTGTTTACGTCGGTATTTTCAAATGCCCCCAAAATGCTGAAGGTTTCGCTTGCCTGCGCGCCGGTGTAGATCATGGCGGAAACCGTTGAGGCGATTAAGGTCAAAACGGGAATAATCAACGCGTAAACCCTGCCCTCGATGCCGTCTGAAACGGCTGTTTCATTATGGGTTTCGTTCAAGGCGGCTTGTTCGAAACGTGCCATCGAGCCGATGTCGAAGGAGAACCATGCGACGACGAATACCATAATCAGGGCAAACAGCGCGTAATAGTTCATCAGGCTCATGGCGACAAACGTCCCCATCGGCGTGTATCCGGTGATTTTGTAGGTAACGAGCAATCCGGCAAGCGTGGCGATAATCGACGCGCCCCAGCTTGAAAAGGGCATCAGCACGCACATCGGCGCGGCAGTGGAGTCGAGGATGTAGGCGAGTTTGGCGCGGGAAACTTTAAACTTGTCGGTAACGGGGCGGGCAATCGCCCCGACGGCGAGGCTGTGGAAATAGTCGTCGATAAAGGTTACGAACACGAGGCAGGCGGTCAGCATTTTCGCGCCGCGCCGGTTTTTAATGTGCCGTTTTGCCCAGTCGGCAAACGCCTGATTGCTGCCGGAGTAGGTCAGCAGTGAAGTGAAAATGCCCAAAAGTATCAGGAAAACCAAGATTTTTGGTTTGCCCAGCGACCAATCGCCGTCTGACCAAGCCAAGCCGACGACCATGTCTTTCAGGTGTGTCAGACCGTCGACGGGGTTGCCGCCGACCAAAAAGGCAACGCCGACCAAAATACCGATGCCTAAAGACAGCAGTACGCGGCGGGTAATGACGGCAAGTGCCAGTGCCAAAAAGGGTGGCACAACCGAGAAAAATGAATGTGAATAGTCGATCAGCTGCATGGTTATGGGGGTGTTAAGCGTCCGGATGGGGCGGTTTCTGTCCGCAACGGTTCGGATTTTGTTGGCAAAATGGGCGAAAGTATTTTCTGTTCCGGAAAATACTTATTTGAAATCAATTAACTGATTTTTTAAAATGCCCGTTAATCAGTGTTGACGGGCATTTTATCATCTAAAAAAATATTTTGGTCAAATTATGTGGGTTATTGCAGGGTTAATGCGATAAACAGTGTGTTGCCACGGCGCATGACCAGCAGGGGGACGTTTTTGCCTGCCTTGTCCATAGCTTTGCCGAAACCGTCTTCGTCATTGACGGGGACTTGCCCGACGGCGAGGATTTCGTCGCCGCGCCTCAAGCCTGCGCGTTCTGCCGCGTCGGAAACCCGTACGACGACGAGGTGTCCGCCGCTGCTGTCGGTATGTGTCTGAAGGGTAATGCCTGCGGATTCGACCGAGAACGTACCGGATTGCTGTTCGGTGTAGGGGGCTTCATCTGTTTTGGATGATGCGCCGGTATGCTCGGCGGCGTTGCCCAGCTTGACTTTGACTGTGATTTCTTCGCCTTTGCGCCATACGCCGAGGCTGACTTCTTTTCCCGGCGTAATGGCACCGACCATAACGGGAAGGTCTCCGGAAGAACGTATTTCTTCTCCGTTGAGGCTGAGGACGATGTCGCCCGCCTGCAGGCCGGCACGTTCTGCGGGGCTGCCGGGCAGGACTTTGGCAATCAGTGCGCCGCCGGCTTTGTCCAAACCGAACGATTGCGCCAAACCGTAGGATACTTCTTGAATAATCACGCCCAGTTGTCCGCGTTGGACTTTGCCGGTATTTTTCAGCTGTTCGGCAACATTCATGGCAACGTCAATCGGGATGGCGAAGGAAATGCCCATAAATCCGCCGCTGCGGCTGTATATTTGCGAGTTGATGCCGACGACCTGCCCTTTTAAGTTGAACAGCGGGCCGCCGGAGTTGCCCGGATTGATGGCAACATCGGTTTGGATGAAGGGTGTATAGCTTTCATTGGGCAGGCTGCGGCCTTTGGCGGAGACGATGCCGGAGGTAACGCTGTTGTCGAAGCCGAAGGGTGCGCCGATGGCGGCTACCCATTCGCCGGGTTTCAAGTCTTTGGGATTGCCGATTTTGACGACGGGCAGCTCTTCCGTTGCATCGATTTTCAGAAGGGCGACATCGGATTGGACATCCGAGCCGATGAGCTTGGCGGTATATTCGCGCTTGTCGTTGAGCAGGACTTTGATGCTGCCCATGCCGGTAACGACGTGCGTATTGGTCAGGATGTAGCCGTCTTTGCTGATGATGAAGCCGGAGCCGAAGTTCAATCCACCGTCATCTGCTTCTTCTTGGGGGATTTCGGGCATATTTGGGACGAGGCGTTTGAAAAATTCGTAGAACGGGTCGTTGTCGGCAATCGGGTCGGAATCGTTTTCGGCATTGCCGCTGCCGTTTTGGGTGCGCGGGGCGGGGGCTGCCTGAATATTGACGACTGCCGGACCTTCACTTTGAACCAGTTGGGCAAAGTCGGGCAGCAGCATACTGACGCTGCCGTCGTCTTTGGTGTGTTCGATGCGTTCTACGAAGGATGCTTCTTTTTTGTCCGCACCGAAAAAGCTGCCTGCCTTGTCGCAGCCTGCCAGCGAGGCGGCACACAGTGCTGCCAAAGCGAGGTATTGGTATTTTTTGAACACGTTTCGTCCTTTGTGTNGTGCCGATATTGACTTCAATGCCGTCTGAAGCGCATTTTGTCAGCTTCAGACGGCATGGGATGAAATTCTACAACGTCCGTCCGAATTTTCAAGCATTTCATTTTGAAGGGCGGCAGCGGTCAGGCTTTGGCGGGATATTCGCACAGGTCGTTGATGATGCAGGTTTGGCATTGCGGTTTGAGTGCCTTGCAGGTGTAGCGTCCGTGCAGGATGAGCCAGTGGTGCGCGTCCATCAGGAAGTCTTTTGGGATGAAGCGCATCAGTTTGTCTTCGACTTCGCGAACGTCTTTTCCGGGTGCGATTTTGGTTCGGTTGGACACGCGGAAAATATGCGTATCGACCGCCATAACGGGATGGCCGAACGCCGTGTTCAATACCACGTTTGCCGTTTTGCGCCCCACGCCCGGCAAGGATTCCAAAGCCTCGCGGTCTTCCGGCACTTCGCCGTTGTATTTTTCCAGCAGGATGCGGCAGGTCTGCATGATGTGCTTGGACTTGGTTTTATACAACCCGATGGTTTTCGTATATTCCATCACGCCGTCCAAACCCAAATCCAGCATCGCTTGCGGCGTATCGGCAATCGGAAACAGCTTCGCCGTCGCTTTGTTTACGCCGACGTCGGTTGCCTGTGCCGACAGTAAAACGGCAATTAAAAGCTCGAAAGGGGAGTTGAAATTCAGCTCGGTGGTCGGATGGGGGTTGGCGGCGCGGAAGCGTTCGAAAATTTCTTGGCGGATGTGTCTGTTCATTTTTTTATACGGTGGGTTTGTGTGTTCGGCATTATAACGTATGGTTCAGGCGGCGTAATATTGCATTCCCCACAGAATGAAGGCGTAACGCGCCGTTTTGCCGATAACCAGCATCAGCCCGCTTGTCCACGGATTCAACCGCAGCCAGCCCGCGGCAAGCGGCAGTGCGTCGCCGATGACGGGCAGCCAGGCAAACGCAAGCAGCCATACGCCGTAACGCTTCATTATCCTGATTGTTTTTTCAGACGGCATTTTTCGGGAAGGCAGCAAACGCCCCATCCAATAGGAAACCATACTGCCCAATCCGTTGGCAAGGCCGGCGCACAGCAACGCGCCGTATGCGTGTTCGGGAAAGCGGTGGACGAATAGGGCAAAGGCGGCTTCCGATGTGCCGGGCAGGAGGGTGGCGGAAGTGAAGGCGGAAAAGGCGAGTGCGGCGTAGGCGTAAAAGACGGTCATGTACGGTTTGTGATAAATCAAAATGAGGATTGAAAAAATACAGCGTCGGCGTGCTTGTCGGGATAATAGCGGATGTTGTCCGGCAAGGATATGCCGACGGCTTGCAAATTTGTGAAATGTCAGTATGATTCACGCCGCCCTTGAAGAATGTCAATTTTTGCCGTCCGAACCGTGTAATGTATTCCAATAAAATGAAAGGCAAATCATGTCTGCGCAATCACAAAACAACCATACGTCCCCGTTGGTCGTCTTGACCACGCTGTTCTTCATGATGGGTTTTATTACCTGCATGAACGACATCCTTATTCCTCATTTGAAAGAAATTTTCGACCTGACTTACGTTCAGGCGATGCTGATTCAATTCTGTTTCTTTACCGCCTATGCGGTGATGTCGATTCCCATGGGTACGCTGGTGGGCAAAATCGGTTATAAAAACGGCGTTATCGGCGGCTTTCTGCTGACGGCGGTCGGATGCCTGTTGTTTTATCCTGCTGCGGGCAGCCATTCGTATGCGGTATTTTTGGGCGCGTTGTTTATTTTGGCTTCCGGCGTAACGCTGCTTCAGGTCGCCGGTAATCCTTATGTTACCCTGCTGGCGAAACCCGGCAAGGAATCGGCAACGCTGACGCTGGTTCAGGCGTTTAACTCTTTGGGTACGACCATTGCGCCTCAAATCGGCGCGTTCCTGATTCTGGCAGACGCAACCCAAACCGTCAGCAAGGCGGAACAGATTTCTTCCGTACAGATTCCCTATTTGGGACTGGCGGGGCTGCTGATTATCCTTGCCGTTTTCGTGAAAATGATCCGGCTGCCCGACGCGCAAAAAATTGCCGCCGAGGAAAGCGCGCACAACCACGACGGCAAAACCGGCGTATGGCAATACAAACATCTCGTGTTCGGTGCGGCAGGCATTTTCTGCTATGTCGGCGCGGAGGTGTCTATCGGTTCGCTGATGGTCAACGTATTGGGTTATCTGAAAGGGCTGGATCATGCTTCTGCCGCGCATTACCTGTCGTTCTATTGGGGCGGCGCGATGGTCGGACGTTTCCTCGGTTCGGCGGTGATGGCGAAATTCGCGCCCAACCGTTATTTGGCGTTTAACGCATCGGCTGCGGTCGTGCTGCTTGCCGTCGCGATGGCGACGGGCAGCGGCAATGCGGATGTGGCGATGTGGTCGCTGCTTGCCATCGGTTTTTTCAACTCGATTATGTTCCCGACGATTTTCTCTTTGGCAACCAAAGGATTGGGCAAATTCACCAACGCNGCTTCCGGTGTGCTGTGTACCGCGATTGTCGGCGGTGCGGTCGTGCCGGTGATTCAAGGTTGGGCGGCGGATACTTACACCCTGATGTCTTCGTTTGTCGTTTCCGTTATCTGTTACCTGTATATCGTGTTTTTTGCGGTGTACGGATATAGGGCGGACGAATAATCTTTTTCTTGAGAAATGCCGTCTGAACATCTTTCAGACGGCATTTTTGCGTACCGGTGTTTGCGGCGTGTGTGCCGAGGTTTTAATATAGTGAATTAACAAAAACCGGTACGGCGTTGCCTCGCCTTAGCTCAAAGAGAACGATTCTCTAAGGTGCTGAAGCACCAAGTGAATCGGTTCCGTACTATTTGTACTGTCTGCGGCTTCGTCGCCTTGTCCTGATTTTTGTTAATCC
>NZ_JBPBFH010000049.1:0-11456 GCF_050896295.1 Neisseria sp. SLRRB23 | reverse complement strand
GTCGAGTTTCCGCGCCAACGCGTTGCCGGTGCTTTGAATCAGGATGACCAGCAGCACGAGAAGGGCGACGATAAAGACGATGACTTCGGTTTGGTAGCGGNAGTAGCCGTAGCGGATGGCGAGGTCGGACATAGTAGGATGATAAATGTAAGATTTTGGCAGAAAACTGTTTTTGCCTTATAATCTGCGGCTTCTTAAACGAAAGGACTGAATATGGGCGGCAAAGCGCAGCACAATAAAGGCAAAATACGCGACAATGCTTTAAAAGCCTTAGTAAAATCCGATTTGTTCCGGCACAAGGTGGAACGGAAAAGGAAAGGCAAAGGCAGCTATAACAGGCAGGAAGCGAAAAAACGGCGGGACGGTTTTGATACTGTCCCGCCGTTTTTATGCCTTAAACGTGGAAGCTCTCGCCGCAGCCGCAGGAGTCTTTGACATTGGGGTTTTCAAATTTGAAACCTTCCTGCAAACCTTCTTTGGTGTAATCGACTTGCGTACCGTCTAAATAAACCAGGCTTTTCGGGTCGATATAAATGCGCGCGCCGTGTTCTTCGACAATCAGGTCGTCCTCGTTCGCTTCATCGACAAATTCAAGGTTGTATGCCATACCCGAGCAGCCGCTGGTTTTCACACCTAAGCGTACGCCCAAGCCTTTGCCGCGTTTGGTCAGGTAATTGTTGATGTATTTGGCTGCATTTTCTGTGATGGTAATCATGCTTCTTTCCTCATTTCGCAATTATTTTCTGTTTTGCCCATGTTATCGCGGCAGAAACGGCGGCTTTTGCCTGCGGACTGTTTTTCTAACAGGTTGAGCCGGTTAATTGTGCACCCTGTTCCAAAACATCGTCCAAATCCGCTGCCGCCAGTGTGGCAACATCATCCAAGCCCATTTGCTGCAAACGCTGCAATACGGTTTTACCTATGCCTTTGACAGCAGCAGGGATTGGGCTTCTTCATCGCTAAAAGGCATTTTAGCCTCCTTTGATTTTGAAGGGACAAGCGCGCTTATATATGGTGGTACCTATCAAGTCGATTTAGGTTTTAATGTCCGCAAACTAAGTATCTGGAAAACAGGGTTATTTGTTTTCCTGACGTTTACGGTAGTCGGCAACGGCCGCTTTTACCGCGTCTTCCGCCAAAATGGAGCAGTGGATTTTTACCGGCGGCAATTCCAACTCTTCGGCGATTTCGCTGTTTTTGATTGCCAGCGCGTCATCCAAGCTTTTGCCTTTGACCCACTCGGTAATCAGGCTGGACGAAGCGATGGCAGAACCGCAGCCGTAAGTTTTGAATTTGGCATCTTCAATAATACCTTCATCGTTTACTTTGATTTGCAGACGCATCACGTCGCCGCAGGCGGGCGCGCCGACCATGCCGGTGCCGACGGACTCGTCGTTTTTGTCGAAAGTGCCGACGTTGCGTGGGTTTTCGTAGTGGTCGATTACTTTATCGCTGTATGCCATGATGTGGTTTCCTTTGTGTTTTTAGTGGTGTAAATGGTTTGTTTACGAATATTCAGACGGCCTGAAGTTTAGATTTTGCATGCGCCGCCTTCGCAGCCGTCATCATTCTCTGAATCAACGCCGCCTTCTACGGTAACGTCGTCAAAATCTTCGAGCAGGTTGTCGAGATTGTCGAGGTCGATTTCTTGTTCGTTCATGGGTTGTATCCTTGATTTTAATGTGGTGGCTTTTAGGTCGTCTGAAAAGGTCTTTTGGGATTTCAGACGACCTTTTTTATTTATAGGTAGGTTGGGTTATTAAACCCATTCAGGTGCTTTAATAGGCTTGTTGGGTTTCCAACCCAACCTACGCTTGCTTAAAATATCGTGGTTTGTTGATGTTTTAGTCGTCTGAAAAAGACGATTGTTCTAAATTGTCTAAAATTAATCGTGCCAATAAACTGCTATCGGCATGGTATGCCTGACTAGAGGCTTGAATCATTTGTTCGGCAGAGATATTTTGCCAATGTATCTGCAAACCGTTTTTCATTGCCAATTGCGTCATAAACAGGCGCAATGTTCTGCCGTTTCCTTCACGAAAAGGATGTAGAACGTTCAATTCGCCCAAATAATAGGCTGCACGTTCTGCAAACTTATCTTTATCCAATCCCTGCAAATAGTTTTCGCTTCGCAACTTCTCCAAAAGTTTACGGCTTTCGTTTTCGATAAAAGCAAAATTGGCAAATCGGGTATTACCTTTGGAAATATCAACTCTCCGGATTTCGCCCGCCCAATCATAAACATCGCCAAACAGTTCGCGATGAATGGTCTGTAAATGCGCCAAATCAAAATTGCCCGTAATGGGTTGCAAAAGCAGATGCTGGGCGGAAATAGCAGAAATGTCTCTTTCGACCTTTTCTAATTCAAGTGGATCTTGAATGGCTAATTTATTTCTAAATACAGCATCATTCATATAGATTATGTCTTCACCACCGTATTTACTCATTTTTTTAGAACCTTTGTTTAATTTTTCTTATTTCTTTCTCAATATTTGTTTTACCAATCTTTAGAAGTTGCATTGCATATTGAGTTTGTCGGCTAATTTCTAAATTCTCCATTTTCCATGAACCGGTGATATCATCAACATCTTTTGTCCAATGATCTTCAATAGTTAACTATTTCAAACTTCCTTTATCACGATCAATAATATCAAGATGATGTCCTCCTTGATAAACAAAAATGATTTTATTCTCAAATAAGGAAGAGAATTTTTTGAATATAGATCGATTGTATTCAATAACAGATAAAGCAAATTCAATATCTTTTTTTAATACGTCTAAATCTTGTTTATAATCTAAGTCAAATTGTTCAAAATATTTTCCATAAATAATACGTTTATAACCATTTGGCAAATTAATAATTTTAACTTTCATGGTATTCTTTCTATGAAAATAGCTTACAAGACTGTCTATAAAAAGTGTTTTACTGTATTCAAAAATTAGACTCACTTTCTCAGACAGCCTTTGTTTGACATCAATCTTAATGCGCTGCCCATTCGATCGAGTTCAAATCAATCCCGTCTTTGAACATTTCCCACAGCGGCGACAGTTCGCGCAGTTTGCCGATTTTGGATTTGATCAGTTTTGCTGCAAACTGCACTTCTTCTTCGGTGGTCATGCGGCCGAAGGTGATGCGCAGGGACGAGTGCGCCAATTCGTCGTTGCGGCCGAGTGCGCGTAAAACGTAGCTTGGCTCAAGGCTTGCGGAAGTACAGGCGGAGCCACTGGATACGGCGAGTTCTTTCACCGCCATAATCAGGCTTTCGCCTTCGACGAAGTTGAAGCTGACGTTCAGGTTGTTCGGGGCGCGGTGTTCGAGGTCGCCGTTGATATAGACTTCTTCGATGCCTTCGATGCCTTTGAGGAAGATGTCGCGCAGTTTGCGGTAGTGCGCCATATCTTGTTCGAGTTCTTCTTTGGCGATGCGGAAAGCTTCGCCCATACCGACGATTTGGTGGGTCGGCAGGGTGCCGCTGCGGAAGCCGCGTTCGTGGCCGCCGCCGTGCATTTGGGCTTCGAGGCGGACGCGAGGTTTGCGGCGGACGTACAGCGCGCCGATGCCTTTAGGACCGTACACTTTGTGCGCGGACATCGAGAGCAGGTCGATTTTGGCGGCTTCGACATCGACAGGTACTTTGCCGCAGGCTTGGGCGGCATCGACGTGGAAGATGATTTTGCGTTCGCGGCAGATTTCGCCGATGGCGGGAATGTTTTGCACCACGCCGATTTCGTTGTTTACCCACATTACGGAAATCAGGATGGTGTCGTTGCGGATGGCGGCTTTGAGTTCTTCCAAATCAATCAAACCGTTTTCCTGCACGCCAAGGTAGGTTACTTCGAAACCTTGGCGTTCGAGTTCGCGCATCGTGTCGAGTACGGCTTTGTGTTCGGTTTTGACGGTGATGAGATGTTTGCCTTTGGTTTTGTAGAAGTTTGCCGCACCTTTGATGGCGAGGTTGTCGGACTCGGTCGCGCCGCTGGTGAAGATGATTTCTTTGGGATCGGCATTAATCAGGGCGGCGATGTCGGCGCGGGCTTTTTCGACGGCCTCTTCTGCTTCCCAACCGAATGCGTGGCTGTTGGAGGCGGGGTTGCCGAAGGTTTCGGTCAGATAGGGAATCATTTTTTCGGCAACGCGTTTGTCAACGGGTGTGGTGGCGGCGTAGTCAAGGTAAACGGGGGTTTTGACGGTCATGGTTTGCTCTTTCTTTTTCGGGTGTTATTTAATGGATGTGTGTAAACTGGACGACGCGGCTGCTGTCGCCGTTGTTTTTTTGTTCGATGATGCTTTGCAGGGTAACGCTGCCGAGGTAGTCGTTGATGGTTTTGTTTAAATTCTCCCAAAGGTCGTGCGTCAGGCAGGGCGCGCCGTGGTGGCAGTTGGCTTTGCTGCCGCATTGGGTCGCGTCCAGCCGGTCTTCGGCGGCGGAAATGATTTGGGCGATGTTGATTTGTGCGGGAGGGGCAGCGAGGATGTAGCCGCCGCCGGGCCCGCGCAGGCTTTCAACCAGTCCGGCGCGGCGGAGTTTGCCGAACAATTGCTCGAGATAGGAGAGGGATATGTTTTGGCGTTCGCTGATGGCACTGAGTTTGACGGCGCCGGTTTGCGCGTTCATCGCCAAATCCAGCATAGCGGTAACGGCGAAACGCCCTTTGGTGGTCAGTCTCATGGTGGTGGTTGCCCGTGTCGGCTTTTTTATAGTGGGCGGAATTGTCCAATATCTGAGTGTTTCAGTCAAGTATGGAGGAGCTGTTGCCGATTGTTTGTTTAAATGGCGGTATAGTCTGATTTTGCTTTATTTGTTTGGTTTTTTGAATCAGTTGGTTATGTTTTTTGAGGAGCGGCGGTTGGGGCGTTTTGCCGGCAAGCGGTTTCAAAACAATTTGATTTATTTTTGATATTGATATAGATTATCTAAATCTTAGTGATTTATTTGGGTATTGCCTGAAATGCCGTCTGAAAGCTCAAGCGGTTTCAGACGGCATACTCCATCAGGCTGTCAAACAGGGAAAAACAAGATGAAACGTGATTTGAGCAAAATGACCTGCATCGAAGACTTGCGCCGCGTTGCCAAGCGCAAAATGCCGCGTATGTTTTACGATTACATCGATTCGGGTTCGTGGACGGAAACGACTTATCGAGAAAATACTTCGGATTTCAAAGATATCCGCTTCCGACAAAAGGTATTGGTCAATATGGAGGGACGCAGCCTTGAGACCAAAATGATCGGGCAGGATGTGAAAATGCCGGTGGCGATTGCGCCGACGGGTTTTACCGGCATGGCACACGCAGACGGCGAAATCTTGGCGGCGCGTGCGGCGGAGAAGTTCGGCATTCCGTTTACGCTCTCGACCATGTCCATCTGCTCGATTGAAGACGTTGCCGAGAACACCAGCGCGCCGTTTTGGTTTCAGCTTTATGTGATGCGCGACCGCGAGTTTATGGAAAACCTGATTAAGCGCGCGAAGGATGCCAAATGTTCGGCATTGGTTTTGACCGCCGATTTGCAGGTTTTGGGTCAACGCCACAAAGACATCAAAAACGGCCTGTCCGCGCCGCCGAAACCGACCATCGCCAATTTAATCAATCTGGCGACCAAGCCCGAATGGTGCATGAAAATGCTGAACACGGAACGCCGTACGTTCCGCAATATCGTCGGACACGCCAAAAACGTCGGCGATTTGTCCTCGCTGTCTTCATGGACTTCCGAACAATTCGACCCACGCCTGAGCTGGGACGACGTCGCCCGCATTAAAGATTTGTGGGGCGGTAAGCTGATTATCAAAGGCATTATGGAACCCGAAGACGCGGAAAAAGCAGCGAAAAGCGGTGCGGACGCATTGGTTGTTTCCAACCACGGCGGCCGCCAGCTCGACGATACCGTGTCTGCCATCAAAGCCTTGCCCGACATCGTCAGCGCAGTCGGCAGCGACATCGAAGTTTGGATGGACAGCGGCATCCGCAGTGGTCAGGATATTTTGAAGGCGTGGGCTTGGGGTGCGAAAGGCACGATGATAGGGCGGGCGTTTTTGTATGGTTTGGGTGCGTATGGGGAAGAAGGCGTAACCCGTGCGCTGGAAATCCTGTAGAAAGAAATGGATATATCTATGGCGTTTACGGGACACCGCGATATTCAAGATGTCGATGCTTCGATTTTGAGAGGCAAAGATTGGGGCAGGGAAACGGTTTAGATACTGAAAAATATGATGCCGTCTGAACACAGGGTTCGGACGGCATTAAAATTTGGCTGTATTTTAATAATGTGTTGATTAAATATTTGACAAAACACTCTTTTATAAAGGAAGTTTTGTCAAACGGGGCTGCCGGCAATGCACTACTTCATTTTTCAAGCGATTCAGCACCTAAAGGGAATAACTCCGTAAATTGTCTATTTTTCTGATTGTCAGTAAAAAACGGTAAACCGATCAAACGATAATGCGGTGTATCTTTTTGCAGGATTTTATCCTTCCCATATTCTGCTGTGATGGCTTCTAAAAAAGCTTCTTTCCACGAATCATTTTCCACTAAATGTTCGCCTTTGGGCTCAATGAAAATTTGGTAATGCAAAAAGCCGTCCACGCTGTCGGAAGAAGATTTTTGTTTATCTTTCAGCAATAAAACAAAGTCCGGCATAAATCCTTCACCATCGGCAAAGTTATTCAATTTAAACACTTCTTCATTTCGGATTAAATGCACGTCATATTTAGATTTCAAATCGCCCAAACGCTCTGAAATAAATTGAATTAACGCTTCTTCCAAACTTGTTCCAGCAAAATTATCCATCACATACCAATCATTTTGCATGGCAATAGCAGTTTTTATATCATCTTTTTTGACCCATTTTTGTTTTGGCGTGCCGAAAATTTCCCATAATTTTTTAGGCGTAAATTCTTTTGTACCGATAAATGGCTTATCACTTTCATTCAAATGCTTTTCAACCATTTCCAAGATTTTCAGGCAGCCTGCAAGTTTATCGTCCGGGCAAACCTGTTTGTCTTGCCCTAATCCTAAAAATTCAATTTGCCAGTCTTTCAACAAGTTATTTTGCAATTCATTGCGATTTTGAATATTGAGCTTGCTTTGCAAACGGTTGAAATGGAATAAAGATTGACTATTTTTCCCTTTGATATGTAATGCTTTATTGAAAATATGCGCCTCCATTTCACTCATTTTTATGGTTTGAGTAAAATTATTTTGTGTGCCGATTTGTCGGGCGGTTTCATCATTTTCATCGGCTGTAAATTGCGTTTCCTGCAACAGTTGATTGCCGTGAACTTGGAATGAAAGCGTTTGCGGATTGGCTTTCAGGCTGTTTGCATTATTGCTTTTGGCGTTTGGGTTGGGGATTTTTTTATTCGCCCAAATTAACAAATCTCTAAAATCCTTATTATCGGCAAATTCAGATTTAAGTTTAAATGTTGCCAATACCTTATCATCGTCTTTTTCAGGCAAATAACCGTCTTTTCGCAACTCGTTTTTCAGTTCTGAAATATAGCGGGATTGCTCATCGTGCGTGTAATAAAACAATTCTTCCAAGATACGCAATTCGTGTTGCATATCGTTGTCAAATTTGCGTTTATTCGGCTGTTTACCTTCAAACGCAAATGGAAAATAACGCACGCCGCGACCAATCAACTGCTTTTCCGATACGGTAGCGGCAGCCGTTTTGCCCGATTTTTTATTTGAACCGCCGCCGTTTTGCCCTTCATACAAACGCACAATATCAAACAAATTTAAAACGTCCCAACCTTCGGTTAATCTATCCACCGTAAAAATGGCACGAATCGGATTATCAGCCGCTTCCAGATTATTTAGCAATTTTTCGGTTTCGCCGTCGGTTTTTTCGGTTTTGGTTTTGTTGGTTTCGGAGTTGGTAATAATCACATTATGTTTTTGATAATTTTGTTTCACCCAATTTGCCAAATGTGCAAACTCAAAGCCATTTTCCTGCATAAATTTTAGGGCTTGTTCGGTGCGGGTTTTGCCTTGTTCGTTGGCGTTATCGCTATCGTTTAAGCTTGTTGAAAATGTCGTTAAAAACGAAAAATCATCCGCTTGTACATTTTCTGCCCAATTTAAAAATGCCGAATAATCCGCTTTTGATTCATCAATCGTCTTACTTCTAAACAACATCACAGGCTTGAAATTGGCAATGCCATATTTCAACGCAATTTGATGGCGATACCAGGCAAACAATAAAGCGTGTAATACCCGCTCTTTCTTGCCCAGCGTACTGGATACCAAATTGATTTCTTTGGTATAACCTTTTTGCAAAAATTCTTTTAAACCAAATTTTGTGATGATTTTATCCGCGTATTTTTGTTGTACGTCAGCATTTTCAGGCAGCGTGGCGGTAAATTCCAATAGCACATTTTCGCTGGGATTGCCATTTTTATTGAGCAACAACTCCAAAACCATATGCTCCCAGCCTTTGCGTTCAATTTCGGCATCGCTAGTGCGGTCGTTCATTTCCTTTTCTAAATCTAATTCGCCTTGTTTTTTGCTTTTGGTTTGCGCGTTTAAATGGTGTGCTTCATCGCCCAGCATCACAAGGTTCAATTTGTGCAAATCTGCCAATGTGGTTTGTTTTTCTCGCTCGGTGTGGATATCGTTATACAGTTTTTGAATACTGGTAAATTTAATTTCAATGCCGTCTGAATGTGGGCTAAATGTCTCTACTTTGCGAATGGGAATAACCGTATCGTCTTGCAAAATCTTTTCGGTAAATAAAAATTTTGCGTGCGCCGGGTCAATAAAATTATTTTCCGTTTTATCCACGATATTATTTTGATTGACGAAAAACAAAAAATGCCGATACCCTTTTTCAAAATAATACAAAATCAACGCCGCCATCATCATTGTTTTGCCGGCTCCCGTTGCCATATTGAACAGCAAATGGGTAGGACGGTTTTTGATGCCGGGGAAATCCTTTAATTTTGAAGTGCGGTCAAAAATCACAAAATTTTCTAAAGCCGATTTTTGCCATTCAAAAAACGGATATTTTAAATTATTGGAAACAAATTCAGGCAGCGCGAAAAAATCCGTCTGTTCCATTTCTTCCAGCATTGATTTGCGGTCTTCCACCCAATCAAACAACGTTTTATCATTCGCCATCTTTTTTCTCCGCTTGATAGAACGCACGGCTTAACGCTTTATCATCATCATTCAGGCAGCCTGCAAATTGTTCATCGTCCATTTCGGATAATGAAATATACATTTGATTTAAATCCAACATTTCAAGCACCATTTGTTTTTGTTCGTCTAATGCCAAGGATTGAAATTCAGGCTCTTGAATGATTTGACTAAATTCATTTACGCTGACGTTGTATTTCAAGAAATAGCGTTCGCATAAACCTTCAAACAGCGTTTTGATGCCGTCTGAATCTTCGCAAGCCAAAATTTGTTGTTTTGCGGTTTCGTTAAATGGAGCAAGCTCGGCATAGACAAACTCGCCACCACCTTGCCAATTTACGGCTTTGGAAATACCGCCTTGCTCGCCTTCAATCACTTTTTTCAAGCGTTCAACGGCAAGCGTTTCAATATAATCCATTTGTTCAATACCGATGTATTGGCGGTTCATTTTGTGGGCAACGGCAGCGGTTGTGCCACTGCCAAGATGGTAGTCTAGGATGATGTCGTTTTCGTTGGTGTTGATTTCTAAAAGTGCTTGAATAAGTTTTTCAGGTTTAGGACTATCAAAATCTTCACGATTAAAACCTAATTTTTCAATTTCATCTTTTGCCACTTTTAAAGAACCGTGTTCTAATAATAAGTTTGCGTATAATTTTGCGTCGCCCAATTTATAATCTTGACTATATTTTTTTAGATAAAAAATACCGTCTTTAATTTCATATTTCACATCAGGCTTGATTTTTCCATTTTCATCTAAAATATTATTACCAATTGTCCAACGTTTGCCTTTTGGTGGATAAAATGTTCCTTCGGCAGTAATAATTGGAAAAATCATTGTTTCCCTTTTATATGTACCTTCATTAGTCTTTACTGGATTTTCTAAATTGTATTCTCTGCCATTTTCATCGGTATATTTATATTTTCGTTTAAATTCTTGCAAATTTGGAGTAATACTTTCAAAGTCTTTAGCATACATTAAAATACTTTCAGTAATAGTTCCAACACCATCTTTTGTATTGCTAGCATTTCCTTTTTTCTTCCAATTAAATGTAGTAACGTAATTTTTTCGTGTAAAAATTTCGTCCATTAAGACTAATAAATATCCATATTCAGGGGATTCACGAAGTGAGCTAGGAGAATTATCAATTTGAACAAGAATAACCCCATCATCAGCTAATAAAGTTTTCGCAATTTCCAGCCGATTTTTCATAAAAGTCAGCCAAGTGGAATGATTAAATTTGTCGTTGTATTTAAAACCGTCATTACCCGTGTTATATGGCGGGTCAATATAAATCAGCTTCACTTTACCTTTTAACTGTTTGGCAATCGAATGCAGGGCTATCAGATTATTGCCTTTGATAATAAGATTTTCGGCAGGTGTNCCGTCTGAANGGCGTTTGATTTCGCCAACGGCTTGTTTGCCGTCTGCGGTGTAGCGGGAGAATTTTGAGAATGCTTTTGCGTCAAAAAGCCTATCGATTTCATCAAAAGCAAGCGTTTGATTAAAAAAGATTTCTTGTCTTTTTCGGGTTAATTTGGTGTATAATTGGCTGGCTGGCTGGCTGGCTGGCTGGCTGGCTGGCTGGCTGGCTGGCTGGCTGGCTATTATTGCGTTTAAAATAAATCTCTTCGCCTTCTTCGGTGCTTTGTCCGCCATTCAATACGCAATCTTTAAACGGAAAATCTAACACAATATCCGAATTGTCTTTCAAAAAGCGGTTGCCGTCCGTCAAACCAATGCGGTTGGCGTATTTTGTGTAGGAATTATTGACGCTGTGTTTGTCCAAGAAAAAACGAAAATCCTGCAATTTAAACACCAAAACACCATTCACTTTCACAAAAAAATGGCGTTTTAACTCATCATTCCCCAATAACAACCTGATAATCGACGGGTCGGTTTTTTCCACCAAATCTAACAGGATGTTTTTGGCTAAAATGGTTTTTTCTTCGTTCGCCCATACTTTTTCGTGTGATAGCAGGGCTTGGGTTAATTCGGCTTGAATGTCTGTCTTCATCGTTATAAATCCTCATCAGTCATTTTAATGTGCCATTCTTGTGTAACGGTAAATGGCTTTGCAAATAAATTCTAATAAAATCAATTATTTGATGTCTTTGCTGTTTCCGGGGTGTTCGCAAAGTTGCGATAAGCGGGGCGGGTGTCCGAGTGTGTCGGGATTTTGCGGAAATATAGTGGATTAAATTTAAATCAGGACACGGCATACGAGATCGCTCAGTGTCTCGTGGGCTCGGAGATGTGTATAAGAGACAGTCAATTAATAGCTCGAAATCAACCAATTTCAATTTAATTTCTTTTTCTAAATCC
>NZ_JBPBFH010000048.1:0-11763 GCF_050896295.1 Neisseria sp. SLRRB23 | reverse complement strand
TTCCCATCCCGAACAGGACCGTGAAACGACTCAGCGCCGATGATAGTGTGGTTCTTCCATGCGAAAGTAGGTCACTGCCAAACACCCATTTAGAAAACCCCCGGATATCCGGGGGTTTTTGCTTTGCCAGGAAAAATGTCGGGGGTGGTAGGACGGTATCTGTACGGTGTCCGGTTGGGTTTGTGGAGGGACAACTTGAAACTTTTGGATATTCATTTTAAAATGACGTAATTTTATTATTTACTACACGGTAAAGGAAAAACCATGAAAAAAATGTTTGTATTGTTCTGTATGCTGTTCTCCTGCGCCTTCTCTTTTGCGGCGGTAAACGTCAATGCCGCTTCTCAGCAGGAATTGGAGGCGCTGCCGGGAATAGGTCCGGCGAAGGCAAAGGCCATTGTGGAATACCGTGCGCAAAACGGTGCGTTCAAGTCTGTGGACGAGTTGACGAAGGTTAAGGGTATCGGCCCTGCGGTGTTGGCGAAGCTGAAGGATCAGGCTTCTGTCGGTGCGCCTGCGGCTAAGGCCCCCGCTAAACCGGCTATACCGACTGCTAAAAAGTAGGGCGTAAGTGCCGATAAAGTGCCGTCTGACCATAGGTCGGGCGGCGTTTTATTGTGTGTGCTTTATAGTGGGGCAGGGTGTTTGATTTTGTTATGGCTGTGTTGATGGAATTAAAATTTGCTGTTTCGGTAATGGTTGCTTATGAGCGTATAGTCAACTATTGTATGCCCGCTCAAGAGAGAATGGGGCGTACATATTTGACTTTAATTGACTATGTGCCGTCTGAAAATTGCTTTTCAGACGGCATTTCCGGTCTGTGTGAAACAATGAGGTAAACTGCGCTACGGAATATTTCTGTTGAAAATGGGCAAAGGCGGCACTTCTATATTGCCTTTCATGCGTAAGGGAATTAGAACGTTGCGGCTACGCGGAAGCCGTACTCGTTGTCCTTTGTATGATCCATTTCGGTTTTGTCGCCATCCAAGACGAACTCGGCAGACTCGCGGGTTGCGCGGTGGCGGTAGTACGGACCAAATTCCATGTTGAGACCGTCGGTCAGTTGTTTGCCCTCATTCAGACTGGTGCCAAATTCCCATACTTTGGTGCTTGTGCTGATATCGTGGGAAGCCCCCATTTGAGTGGTCACCACCTTGGTTTTGCCGTGCAAATCCACATGGGAATCTGCTCACGGAGTTAGGAACCAGCCTTCACAAGGTTTTGATGAATTTCGCTGTCTATAAGGTGTTTACCTTTTGAAGAGACGGGCGTAGCCGTCGCGCCTTTCTCCCAGAGGACGTTCCGCTTGGATGTACTGTATCCCCGACTAATGCTGCTACGGAAGCGTGTGGATTCGCTGACTGATTGGGTGTAGGTATAGTCCGAATACACTGTAGCTGTTTTGTTTATTATGTCCGTTAAGTTTCTCCTCCTTCCTTATCGTAGATATCGATTTTATTTTTGTTGTGCGTCGCTTCAAAACACATACCGTGGCGTTCGTCAAACAGCATGTCCGCACGCAAACCGATAACCGGCTTGCGTTATTTTTTTTCAAATTGCCAGTAGTGCCTTTCCGGTAAAGACTTTGTACTCGCCTTTGGCGATAAAATCGAGAACGTTTGCCATTGTGTCGGCGAAAACGGCTGCCAATGAGCGTGTAAGTAAGGTTTTTTCATGTCCTGTTTTCTGCAATGAAGATAAGTTAAAAAGATTGCAGGGAAATGCCCACTTATCAATTAAATCTTTTCTCAATTAATTCGTTTATTTTCTTTTCAAGGGTTTCTGTGTATTTTCGGTTGTTTCGGTTTTGCCATGCAGGTTTGCCCGAATGAATGGCGAGTATTGTTTTTATCAATTTATTTTCTTTTTATTTGGAATAAAATTTCTAAAATATTAAAAATATGAAATTTAAAATCTATAAAAAAAGCTGTGTCGGTTATTTTGGAATAAAATAGCTTTGCGGTGGACTGTTGAGCTTGTTATGTTTATACAAACCATGTAATCTATATACAAAACCAATCAGGAAAGATACCCGATGACACACCATTACCCCACTGACGATATTAAGATTAAAGAAGTTAAAGAACTGCTGCCGCCGATTGCCCATCTTTACGAACTGCCGATTTCTAAAGAGGCTTCGGGTCTGGTTCACCGTACGCGCCATGAGATTTCGGATTTGGTGCATGGTAAGGATAAACGGCTGTTGGTCATTATCGGGCCGTGTTCGATTCACGATCCAAAAGCGGCGTTGGAATATGCGGAGCGTTTGTTGAAACTCCGTAAACAGTATGAAAACGAGCTTTTGATTGTGATGCGAGTTTATTTCGAGAAGCCGAGAACGACGGTGGGTTGGAAAGGTTTGATTAACGACCCGCACTTGGACGGAACATTCGATATCAATTTCGGTTTGCGTCAGGCGCGCAGCCTGTTGTTGTCCCTGAATAATATGGGCATGCCTGCCTCTACCGAATTTTTGGATATGATTACACCCCAGTATTATGCCGACTTGATTTCTTGGGGGGCAATCGGTGCACGGACGACTGAAAGCCAGGTCCACCGTGAATTGGCAAGCGGTCTGTCCTGTCCCGTCGGCTTTAAAAACGGTACAGATGGTAATTTGAAGATTGCAATCGATGCAATTGGTGCGGCGAGCCATTCCCATCATTTCTTGTCTGTAACTAAAGCCGGACATTCCGCCATTGTCCATACCAGTGGCAATCCAGATTGTCATGTTATTTTGCGGGGCGGTAAAGAGCCGAATTATGATGCGGAACACGTCAGTGCTGCGGTTGATCAGTTAAAGGCGGCCGGTGTAAACGATAAGCTGATGATTGATTGCAGCCATGCCAACAGCCGCAAGGATTATACCAAGCAGATGGATGTGGCACGGGATATTGCCGCCCAATTGGAACAGGACGGGAGCAATATTATGGGTGTAATGGTAGAAAGCCATTTAATAGAAGGCAGACAGGATAAGCCGGAAGTTTACGGTAAGAGCATTACCGATGCGTGTATCGGTTGGGATGCGACTGAAGAACTGTTGGCATTGTTGGCGGGTGCCAACAAAATACGTATTGCTCGGGCAAGTTGAGATTTTTGATACGGAATATCATAAAATGCCGTCTGAAGCTTTCAGACGGCATTTTTATGGAGACGATATGACTAAAATAACCTTAATTGCAGCGTGTGCGGAGAATCTGTGCATTGGGGCGGGAAACGCCATGCCTTGGCATATTCCGGAAGATTTTGCATTTTTCAAAGCATATACCTTGGGGAAGCCGGTGATAATGGGACGGAAAACATGGGAGTCTTTACCGGTCAAACCCCTGCCTGAAAGAAGAAACATTGTTATTAGCAGGCAGGCGGATTATTGCGCGGCAGGCGCGGAAACGGCGGCAAGTTTAGAGGCGGCATTGGCATTGTGCGCAGGCGCGGAAGAAGCCGTCATTATGGGCGGCGCGCAGATATACGGACAAGCGATGCCATTGGCGACCGATTTGCGGATAACCGAAGTGGATTTGTCTGTGGAAGGAGATGCATTTTTCCCCGAAATAGACCGGACGCATTGGAAAGAAGCAGAGCGGACGGAACGCCGTGTCAGCAGCAAAGGCGTTGCATATACATTCGTGCATTACCTCAAGGGATAACCGCAAGGCAGATGCCGTCTGAAGCCGCTTCAGACGGCATTTTTCCAGGTTGAGAACGGGTGTTTGCTCAAGTACGCATTGGTAAACATGCCGTCTGAAGTGATTTCCCGTCCCAGCCAGTCCGGCCGGTCAAAATCGGCATTCTCGTCGGGCAACTCAATTTCCGCAACGACTAAAGGCGCATTATCGCCAAGAAAAACATCGATTTCAAACAGGCTGCCGCCCCATCTGACCGGATAACGCCGTTTTTCCATTTTAAACGGGCACATCGTTTCCATCATCTTTTCTGCATCTGCAAGCGGGATTTCGTATTCAAACTCACTGCGGCTGAGTTCCGAAATATAGCCTTTCAGTGTCAGCCACGCCCTTTGTCCGACAATACGGACACGGACGGTACGTTCTTTCTCGACAGAAAGATAAGCCTGTTTCAAGAGCAGCGGCTCATCGGCGTATTGATGCCATTTGTCATTTTCAATCAAAAAGCGGCGTTCGATTTCTACCGGCATAAGATGCTCCGTCAAAACGGTTTGAACACAACCAGGTAAAGCGCACCTATCATCAGCAGTACAGGGATTTCGTTAAATACGCGATACCAGCGGTGTGAGAAAGTATTGCTGTAATTCTGAAAACGACGCAGCAGCACGCCGCAATACAGCTGATAGGCCAAGAGCATCAAGCCCAAACACAGTTTGACATGTACCCAACCGCTGCCCCACCAACCAGCGGCAAACGGTATCGCCGAGCCGAACACGACCGCACCGAAACCTAAAGGGGACATAAAACGGTACAACCGCACCGCCATGCCCGACAGACGCACATACTCGGGATTGCCGCGCGGCGCACCGATCATTGCCATATTGACAAAAATCCTCGGCAGGTAAAACAGGCCGGCAAACCATGAAATAACAAAAAACAGGTGAAACAGTTTGAACCAAGAATACATAAATGCCAGCACATCATACTGAAAAGCGGTATTGTACAGGCAAACCGCCCGTGAAACATGATAAAATAAGGCATACAGACGGATTAAATATAATCGTTATCGAAAACGGAGGCAAAATGCTCAAATCCATCGAACTCAATTCACACATCCGCAACCGCCTTGCAGCATATCTGAAAGGCAGGGGCATGGATTTTCAGACGGCAATGCAGGAAGAAGAAGGCAACAAAGAAATCGCCGCCATCGTCCACAGCGGTCTGCCCACTCTGGTCCGCAAACTGTATTCCGAACAAAAAATGCAGAAGTTTTTTTGGGAAAAGCGGGATTTGATTGCCGACTACATCAGCCACCGGATGCAGGGATAGGTGGCTGAAATCTGTTTTCAGGCAAGTGAAAAGACAATATGGCAGATTGAAATTACGCTTATCGTCATTCCCGCCCGCGCGGGAATCCGACTTGTCTGGTTTCGGTTATTTTTCGTTTCGTAACTTTTGAGCCGTCATTCCCGCGCAGGCGGGAACCCAGACCTTTAAACCCCGGCATCCCCGATAAATTCTTGCGGCATTAAAATTCTAGATTCCCGCTTTCGCGGGAATGACGGCGGAGGTTTTTTGTTTTTCCCGATAAATGCACATCATCCAAAATCCCGTTATTCCCACAAAAACAGAAAATCAAAAACAACAATCTGAAATTCCGTCATTCCCGCGCAGGCGGTAATCCGGCTTGTTCGGTTTCGGTTATTTTTCGTTTCGTAACTTTTCAGCCGTCATTCCCGCGCAGGCGGGAACTCAGACCTTTAAACCCCGGCCATCCCCGATAAATTCTTGCGGCATTAAAATTCTAGATTCCCGCTTTCGCGGGAATGACGGCGGAGGTTTTTTGTTTTTCCCGATAAATGCACATCATCCAAAATCCCGTTATTCCCACAAAACAGAAAATCAAAAACAACAATCTGAAATTCCGTCATTCCCGCGCAGGCGGTAATCTGAACACGTCCGTAGGGAAACCTATATCCCGTCATTCCCACGAAAGTGGGAATCCAGGATGCAGGGGAAACCGTTTTATCCGATAAGTTTCCGCCCCGAAAGGTCTAGATTCCCGCTTTCGCGGGAATGACGGCGGAGGGTTTTTAGTTTTCCCGATAAATGCACATCATCCAAAATCCCGTTATTCCCACAAAACAGAAAATCAAAAACAACAATCTGAAATTCCGTCCTTCCGGCGCAGGCGGTAATCTGAACACGTCCGTAGGGAAACCTATATCCCGTCATTCCCACGAAAGTGGGAATCCAGGATGCAGGGGAAACCGTTTTATCCGATAAGTTTCCGCACCGAAAGGTCTAGATTCCCGCTTTCGCGGGAATGACGGCGGAGGGGTTTTTTGTTTTTCCCGATTTTTCATTGCGATGTAGTGTGATTTAGTATATAATCAGTAGAAATTGAACACTTGACAAAGGAAAATTTCTCATGACACAGAAAAAAATCAAGCAAGCAAGCAAGCAAGCAAGCAAGCAAGCAAGCAAGCAAGCAAGCAAGCAAGCAAGCAAGCAAGCAAGCAAGCAAGCAAGCAAGCGGTCGGGTTAATCTATTAACATTATCTGTTTTATCGCTGTTTTGCACGCCATATGCTTGGGGTTCGGATGCGTACGATCCCGTCAAAGAAGCCGAGATTAAAAACAAATTTATTTTAGAAGCGGCGGAAGACAGAAATTCCCACGTTTGGCGCGGCCCGTGCAGCATATCTTTTGATTGCTTCGGTGCTTTCAGTTATCAGCCCGGTTCGGATACTCGTTCTACAAATATTGGCGATGCTGCCGATTTTTCATTTTCAGACAAGCCGGCAAACGGTGTTTTCCATTATTTCTCCAGCGGTAAAACCGATCAAAAATCATCTGAAGCCTTGTATGACGAAATCAATATCACGGGTAAAAACTACAATAGCGGCATCCTCGCCGTCGATAATATGCCCGTTGTTAAGAAATATATTACAGATACTTACGGGGATAATTTAAAGGATGCGGTTAAGAAGCAATTAAAGGCTTTGTACGACACGAAACCCGAAGATTGGGAAAAAAATAAAAAAATAGTTGAGAAGCAGCTAATAGAAAAACTTGGAATTACTGAAGCTGTATTCAATATGCTTAAACAGAGAAAACCCAATATAATTAATCCGTTGATAGAAGACGCCGTACTCACTCCTTATCCATCATCTACCAATCTCGACAACATCTTCAATAAAACACTGCACGTCAAAATCGAAAACAAATCCCACGTTGCCGGACAGGTGTTGGAACTGACCAAGATGACGCTGAAAGATTCCCTTTGGGAACCGCGCCGCCATTCCGACATCCATACGCTGGAAACTTCCGATAATGCCCGCATCCGCCTGAACACGAAAGATGAAAAACTGACCGTCCATAAAGCGTATCAGGGCGGCGCGGATTTCCTGTTCGGCTACGACGTGCGGGAGTCGGACGAACCCGCCCTGACCTTTGAAGACAAAGTCAGCGGACAATCCGGCGTGGTTTTGGAACGCCGGCCGGAAAATCTGAAAACGCTCGACGGGCGCAAACTGATTGCGGCGGAAAAGGCAGACCCTAATTCGTTTGCGTTTAAACAAAATTACCGGCAGGGACTGTACGAATTATTGCTCAAGCAATGCGAAGGCGGATTTTGCTTGGGCGTGCAGCGTTTGGCTATCCCCGAGGCGGAAGCGGTTTTATATGCCCAACAGGCTTATGCGGCAAATACTTTGTTTGGGCTGCGTGCCGCCGACAGGGGCGACGACGTGTATGCCGCCGATCCGTCCCGTCAAAAATTGTGGCTGCGCTTCATCGGCGGCCGGTCGCATCAAAATATACGGGGCGGCGCGACTGCGGACGGGCGGCGCAAAGGCGTGCAAATTGGCGGCGAGGTGTTTGTACGGCAAAATGAAGGCAGTCGGCTGGCAATCGGCGTGATGAGCGGCAGGGCCGGCCAGCACGCATCAGTCAACGGCAAAGGCGGTGCGGCAGGTAGTTATTTGCATGGTTATGGCGGGGGTGTTTATGCTGCGTGGCATCAGTTGCGCGATAAACAAACGGGTGCGTATTTGGACGGCTGGTTGCAATACCAACGTTTCAAACACCGCATCAATAATGAAAACCGTGCGGAACGCTACAAAACCAAAGGTTGGACGGCTTCTGTCGAAGGCGGCTACAACGCGCTTGTGGCGGAAGGCGTTGTCGGAAAAGGCAATAATGTGCGGTTTTACCTGCAACCGCAGGCGCAGTTTACCTACTTGGGCGTAAACGGCGGCTTTACCGACAGCGAGGGGACGGCGGTCGGACTGCTCGGCAGCGGTCAGTGGCAAAGCCGCGCCGGCATTCGGGCAAAAACCCGTTTTGCTTTGCGTAACGGTGTCAATCTTCAGCCTTTTGCCGCTTTTAATGTTTTGCACAGGTCAAAATCTTTCGGCGTGGAAATGGACGGCGAAAAACAGACGCTGGCAGGCAGGACGGCACTCGAAGGGCGGTTCGGCATTGAAGCCGGTTGGAAAGGCCATATGTCCGCACGCATCGGATACGGCAAAAGGACGGACGGCGACAAAGAAGCCGCATTGTTGGTCAAATGGCTGTTTTGATGCGTCGGGAAATGTTTTGACGCACAGGCGGCACACCTGCACGGCCCCGCGCGCCGCCCCGCAAACCGATCCGAACCCTGCCGCCCCGAAGGGCGGGGCATAATGATGAAACCGGCGGAAAACCGCCGGTTTTTTGCTGCCGTCTGAAACCTGATTCTGGCTTCAGACGGCATTGTCGCGGCATCGGGCGGCAGGGTTTGGAACAGCGGCATAAAAAACTGATACAATCCGCCGGTTGATAATGGTTATTTTTTATTTTTATTTTTGTGGGAAGACATTTATGCCTGCACGAAACAGATGGATGCTGCTGCTGCCTTTATTGGCAAGCGCGGCATATGCCGAAGAAACACCGCGCGAACCGGATTTGAGAAGCCGTCCCGAGTTCAGGCTTCATGAAGCGGAGGCCAAACCGATCGACAGGGAGAAGGTACCGGGGCAGGTGCGGGAAAAAGGAAAAGTTTTGCAGATTGACGGAGAAACCCTGCTGAAAAATCCCGAATTGCTGTCCCGCGCGATGTATTCCGCAGTAGTTTCAAACAATATTGCCGGTATCCGCGTTATTTTGCCGATTTACCTACAACAGGCGCAGCAGGATAAGATGTTGGCACTTTATGCACAAGGGATTTTGGCGCAGGCAGACGGTAGGGTGAAAGAAGCGATTTCCCATTACCGGGAATTGATTGCCGCCCAACCCGACGCGCCCGCCGTCCGTATGCGTTTGGCGGCGGCATTGTTTGAAGACAGGCAGAACGAGGCGGCGGCAGACCAGTTCGACCGCCTGAAGGCGGAAAACCTGCCGTCGCAGCTTATGGAACAGGTCGAGCTGTACCGCAAGGCATTGCGCGAACGCGATGCGTGGAAGGTAAACGGCGGTTTCAGCGTTACCCGCGAACACAATATCAACCAAGCTCCGAAACAGCAGCAGTACGGCAACTGGACTTTCCCGAAACAGGTGGACGGCACGGCGGTCAATTACCGGCTCGGCGCGGAGAAAAAATGGTCGCTGAAAAACGGCTGGTACACGACGGCGGGCGGCGACGTGTCCGGCAGGGTTTATCCGGGGAATAAGAAATTCAACGATATGACGGCAGGTGTTTCCGGCGGCATCGGTTTTGCCGACCGGCGTAAAGATGTCGGGCTGGCAGTGTTCCACGAACGCCGCACCTACGGCAACGACGCTTATTCTTACGCCAACGGCGCACGCCTTTATTTCAACCGTTGGCAAACCCCGAGATGGCAAACGCTGTCTTCGGCGGAGTGGGGGCGTTTGAAGAATACGCGCCGGGCGCGTTCCGACAATACCCATTTGCAAATTTCCAATTCGCTGGTGTTTTACCGGAATGCGCGCCAATATTGGACGGGCGGTTTGGATTTTTACCGCGAGCGCAACCCCGCCGACCGTGGCGACAATTTCAACCGTTACGGCCTGCGCTTTGCCTGGGGGCAGGAATGGGGCGGCAGCGGCCTGTCTTCGCTGTTGCGCCTCGGCGCGGCGAAACGGCATTATGAAAAACCCGGCTTTTTCAGCGGTTTTAAAGGGGAAAGGCGCAGGGATAAAGAATTGGACACATCCTTGAGCCTTTGGCACCGGGCATTGCATTTCAAAGGCATCACGCCGCGCCTGACGCTGTCGCACCGCGAAACATGGAGTAACGATGTGTTTAACGAATATGAGAAAAATCGGGTGTTTGTCGAGTTTAACAAAACGTTCTGATGTTTGGCGTGTTCTATAGTGGATTAACAAAAATCAGGACAAGGCGACGAAGCCGCAGACAGTACAGATAGTACGACAAGGCGAGGCAACGCCGTACTGGTTTAAAGTTAATCCACTATATTTCAATCTGCTGTCAATTGAACCGGTACGCTGCAAGACTGAAAAATGCCGTCTGAAACGTTTCAGACGGCATTTTCTCGGCGTGAGGGTTTAGGCTTCGACAACTTTGCCGCGCAGGGAGAAGGTGTAGGCCTCGGTGATTTCCAAATCGATCATTTGGTTAATCATGTCGGGTGTGCCGGTAAAGTTGACCACGCGGTTGTTGGCGGTGCGGGCTTGGAGCTGGTCGGGGTCTTTTTTGGAGATGCCTTCGACCAGGCAGCGTTGTACCGTGCCGACCATGGTTTGGTTGATGCGCGCGGTTTCGGCTTCGATGACTTCGTTCAAAGCTTCGAGGCGGCGCACTTTTTCTTCATGCGGCGTGTCGTCGTGCAGGTTGGCGGCAGGCGTGCCAGGGCGTGGACTGTAAATAAAGACGAAGCTCAAGTCGAAGGCAATGTCTTTCACCAGTTTCAAGGTTTGCTCGAACTCGCGCTCGGTCTCGCCGGGGAAGCCGACGATGAAGTCGCTGCTCAGGCATAAATCAGGGCGGATGGCACGCAGTTTGCGGATGATGGATTTGTATTCCAAAGCGGTATAGCCGCGTTTCATCGCGCTCAATACGCGGTCGGAACCGCTTTGAATCGGCAGGTGCAGGTGGGAAACCAGCTTCGGCAGGTCGCGGTAGCACTCGATAATCGCGTCGGTAAAGTCGCGCGGATGGCTGGTGGTAAAGCGCAGGCGTTCGATACCGGGGATTTCGTGGACAATGCGCAACAAAGTAGCAAAGTCGCAGATTTCGCCGTCGTCCATTTCGCCGCGATAGGCGTTGACGTTTTGACCTAAGAGATTGATTTCTTTAACGCCTTGTTGCGCCAAACCAGCAATCTCGGTCAATACGTCGTTGAGCGGGCGGGAGAATTCTTCGCCGCGGGTGTAAGGGACGACGCAGTAAGAGCAGTATTTGGAACAGCCTTCCATAATGGAAATGAATGCCGAACCGCCTTCTACGCGCGCAGGCGGCAGGTGGTCGAATTTCTCGATTTCGGGGAAGGAAATATCGATTTGCGAGAGACCGGTGGTTTCTTTATCGACGATGAGTTTGGGCAGGCGGTGCAGCGTTTGCGGGCCGAAAACCACGTCCACATACGGCGCGCGTTTGACGATGTTTTCGCCTTCTTGCGAGGCGACGCAGCCGGCAACGCCGATGATGAGGTCGGGATTTTTTTCTTTGAGCGGGCGCACGCGGCCCAAATCGGAGAAAACTTTTTCTTGCGCTTTTTCACGCACGGAACAGGTGTTGAACAAGATGATGTCGGCGTCGTCGGGCTGGGTAACCTGCTCGATGCCGCCGTGTTCTTCGGCAAGGACGGACAGCATTTTTTCGCTGTCGTACTCGTTCATTTGGCAACCGAAGGTACGGATAAATACTTTTTTCATGGTTTGTGTCTTTCTCAGGCAGCCGTAATTGCGGGGCTGATTGTTGTTGGAATGAAAAAATTTCAGACGGCATGACGGTGCCGTCTGAAAATCGGTGCGGATTATAGCACGATGTGGGGTTTGTAAACAGAATATTGTTTTTAATATGAATTTATCCGATTTTGATAGCTGTATTCGGTTGATACCAGTAATCACAGTCGTGGGGGAATTACAGCAAGCGTTTCCTTAAAAGATTGGGTAAACAATCAAAAACAAAATGGCATTGCCCCAATCAGAAAAGCACGTTTCTATGGTACAGCCA
>NZ_JBPBFH010000047.1:0-12259 GCF_050896295.1 Neisseria sp. SLRRB23 | reverse complement strand
TGCTGACGCGTTCCGGTCTGGATTTGGAAATGATGCGTCCGGAAGGATTGGCTGCAAACATCGGCTTGAAAGAGCAAGGTTATTACCTGAGCGAGATTCAGGCAGATGCTATTTTACGCATGAGCCTGCGAAACCTGACAGGCCTCGATCAGGAAGAAATTGTCGAAAGCTACAAAAACCTGATGGGTAAAATCATCGACTTTGTGGACATCCTCTCCAAACCCGAACGCATTACCCAAATCATCCGTTACGAACTGGAAGAAATCAAAACCAACTATGGTGATGAAAGACGCAGCGAAATCAACCCGTTCGGCGGCGACATTGCCGATGAAGACCTGATTCCGCAACGCGAAATGGTCGTGACCCTGACCCACGGCGGCTATATCAAGACCCAGCCGACCACCGACTATCAGGCTCAGCGTCGCGGCGGGCGCGGCAAACAGGCGGCTGCCACCAAAGACGAAGACTTTATCGAAACCCTGTTTGTTGCCAACACGCATGATTATTTGATGTGTTTCACCAACCTCGGCAAGTGCCACTGGATTAAGGTTTACAAACTGCCCGAAGGCGGACGCAACAGCCGTGGCCGTCCGATTAACAACGTCATCCAGTTGGAAGAAGGCGAAAAAGTCAGCGCCATCCTTGCCGTGCGCGAATTCCCCGAAGACCAATACGTCTTCTTCGCCACCGCGCAGGGAATGGTGAAAAAAGTCCAACTTTCCGCCTTTAAAAACGTCCGCGCCCAAGGCATTAAAGCCATCGCACTCAAAGAAGGCGACTACCTCGTCGGCGCCGCGCAAACCGGCGGTGCGGACGACATCATGCTGTTCTCCAACTTGGGCAAAGCCATCCGCTTCAACGAATACTGGGAAAAATCCGGCAACGACGAAGCGGAAGATGCCGACATCGAAACCGAGGTTTCAGACGGCATCGAAGACGAAACCGCCGACAACGAAAACACCCTGCCAAGCGGCAAAAACGGCGTGCGTCCGTCCGGTCGCGGCAGCGGCGGTTTGCGCGGTATGCGCCTTCCCGCCGACGGCAAAATCGTCAGCCTGATTACCTTCGCTCCTGAAACCGAAGAAAGCGGTTTGCAAGTTTTAACCGCCACCGCCAACGGATACGGAAAACGCACCCCGATTGCCGATTACAGCCGTAAAAATAAAGGCGGACAAGGCAATATCGCCATCAATACCGGCGAACGCAACGGCGATTTGGTCGCCGCAACTTTGGTTAGCGAAACCGACGATTTGATGCTGATTACCAGCGGCGGCGTGCTTATCCGCACCAAAGTCGAACAAATCCGCGAAACCGGCCGCGCCGCAGCAGGCGTGAAACTGATTAACTTGGACGAAGGCGAAACCTTAGTATCGCTGGAGCGTGTTGCCGAAGACGAAACGGAAACCGACATGCCCGAAACAGAAGCCGGCACCTCCCCCGGAACAAACTGATAATCAGGACCCGATCTTGCCGCATACCGTCCGGACAAACAGAAACCGGGCGGTATTTATTTACCCGTTGTTTTCAATAGAGAAATACCGGGCAGGCCAAAGGCCGGTGTTCCAATACGGCATTGATGCCGTCTGATGATTTAAAAAACTTTTCTATTCGACTGAATAGCTTTCTGCCCGAATAAAGGGAATCGTTTTGCCCCTTACGAATGGATAAAATCAACCGATTATTCAAACGCCGCCCGACCAAAATGGTTTTCCGCCCGATACAGCCATATCAGTATAAAGACGAATATCCGGAATACCTGGTGTTGCAGAAACGACACACATCGATAAATACATAATAGATTGGAAAATATCAACAAAATATACAAATCCAATAAATCTCGAAGAGATAATGATATTATCCTTGATAATTATTATTATCTTTATTTAAGATAGCGGCACTTTTTCTTTTTTAACCTTTACAAGG
This sequence comes from Neisseria sp. SLRRB23, assembly GCF_050896295.1. NCBI lineage: Bacteria > Pseudomonadati > Pseudomonadota > Betaproteobacteria > Neisseriales > Neisseriaceae > Neisseria > Neisseria sp. SLRRB23. Next base: position 10,336 of record NZ_JBPBFH010000047.1, on the reverse strand, counting down.
AATAAAGATGAGCTTCACTCTCCCCCCCCCCCCGCATTTTTCGATACAGCCTGATGGCACTTGCCCTATCTGCCGGATTTTCCCATGCAGACGGAAATTTCGGTCACAACCATACGGCCGAACTGTCGGAAGTTAAAGTCAGCGGTACCGCCGTCAGTACCCGTACCCACCGCAACCAACTCGACCGTGAAACTGCAACCGATTTGAAACAGGTCATGAAAGACCAGATTGGTATGGATGTCGGCGGCGGCAACGGCGTAGCACAGTTCTACAGCATTCGCGGCGTGGGCGAAGACAAAATCAACTTGGATGTGGACGGAACCGGCCAATCCACTAAAATTTTCCACCACCAAAGCCGCTTCCAACTCGATCCGGCATTAATTAAAAGCATTAACGTAGAAAAAGGTACCGGTGCGGCAAGTTCAGGCATCGGCGCGGTCGGCGGTACGATTCGCGTTACCACTGTCGATGCCAAAGATTTGCTGGTTGACGGCAAACCCTTCGGCTTCAAATTGGGTTCAACAGTCAGCTCCAATAAAGGTGGCAGCGGCAACATAGCCGTTTACGCCTACCAAAACGGTTTTGATGCCCTGTTTGCCGGCAACTTCCTGAACAACCGCGACTACAAAGACGGTGCGGGCAAAATCAATCAGGGCAGCAAACTGGAACAACACAGCTATTTGGGCAAACTGGGTTATGACTTCAACGAAGACCACGGCATCCGCCTGAGCTACCGCCAAGAATATCAAAAAGGCAACCGCACGGACAAAGCCGAATTCCAAAACGTTTCCAACTATAAAGGCTTTGCGGGTACTGCCCAAAAAGAACAGTCATATAATTTGGAATATAAAGGCCGCCACGTCGGATTCTTAGACAAAATCGATGCCAACCTCTTCCAAATCCATACCGACGACTACAAACCGCCTAAAGGCGCGCCGGACGGCACACAAAAAAGCAACGAACTCGAATTGAGCAAAATCAAAGCAAAAGGTGCCAATCTTAACCTTGCCAGCACCTTGGGCGACGGTCATCTCGTCAAATACGGTTTCAATTACCGTCATGAAAGTGCCAAATCTTCAGACAAAAGCCCTTGGCTGAAAATCCTAAAACTCAACGATGTCAATGACGAGAAAAAAACCGATTATGGCATCTATACCGAAGGCATTTGGAATCTGCATCCCGTAACCCTGACTACCGGTTTGCGTTACGATCATTTCAAATACACCGCAGCCAACGGTCAAAACGCTGCCGACGGTCAACTTAATCCGAGTGTGGGTATCATTTGGGATGTCAACGACAACTTCTCCCTCTTGGGCAACTTGAATCAGGCAAGTCGTTCCCCCCGCCTGAATGAAGCTCTGCTTGCCAACGAACGCGCGGGCAATGCGGTCGATGTTGATAAAGATTTGAAAGCAGAAACCGCCCGCCGCGCCGAAGTCGGCTTCAAATGGCGGCAAAACGGCTTTAACCTGAGCGGAAGCGTATTCCATCAAAACATTAAAGACTTGGTGGTTTACCAATGGGCAAAAATTGACAACAAAAAGGCCGTCATTAACGAGCGCGGACGTATCTTCAACGGTGGCAAACTGACTACCAACGGCTACGAAATCGATGCATCCTATCGAAACGGCGGTCTGACCGCACGTTTAGGGGTATCCTACGTCAAACCGCGTTTGAAAGGCGAAATGTACTACGGCGAAAGCCCGATACTGGCAGAAGACCACGAAAGCTCGTTTACCTTCTGGAATACCGGTCGTCAATGGCTGACCGGCCTGTCCTACCGGTTTGAACAGCCTAAATTGGAAATCGGCTGGCGCGGACGTTATGCCCAAAGCACAAGCTTTACCGATGCAGCACGGAAAAAAGGTACGGTTAAATCCGTTAAAAGCGGCTACGGCGTACACGATCTCTACGCGAACTGGCAGCCTTTGGGCAAAGACAATATGAACGTCAACTTTGCCGTCAACAACATCGGAAACAAAAAATACCGTTCACACAGCCAGCGCTTCCCCGACGGTGTGGCTCGCGTACCGTTCTACGAACGTGGCAGAGAGTTTGTCTTCGGCCTGAACTACCGTTTCTGACCTACCGTTTTAAAGCAATGCCGTCTGAAAACCTTTTCAGACGGCATTTTCGTTACAGATAAAAGCAAGGTTTTTTCATATCGGGTACGTAAACTTAACGGGAAAAGACTGGACTATATTACAAAATCGAGCAGGTAAAAATCTTCCTTACCAACCCCGCATTCGGGGCATTTCCAATCGTCGGGGATGTCTTCAAACTTTGTTCCGGGGGCGATGCCGTGTTCGGGGTCGCCGAGTTCTTCATCGTAAATCCAGCCGCAGGGGCCGCACATATATTGCGCCATTTGTGTTTCCTTGTTTTTTGTATAGTGGGTTAACAAAAACCGGTACGGCGTTGCCTCGCCTTAGCTCAAAGAGAACGATTCTCTAAGGTGCTCAAGCACCAAGTGAATCGGCTCCGTACTATTTGTACTGTCTGCGGCTTCGTCGCCTTGTCCTGATTTTTGTTCATCCGCTATAAATCAGGGTTTGGGAGGATGGTGCGGTATCCGCCCGGTTTTTTTTTGGGGTTGTTTTTTTTTGATAGATTCCTGTGGTTTTTCGATTACTGGATTCCCACTTCCGTGGGAATGACGGTTTGGAGGTTTCGGTTTTTTCGATGGATTCCTGTTGCGTTAGGGGGCTGGATTCCCGCTTTTGCGGGAATGACGGTTTGAGGGTTTCTGTTTTTTCCGATGGATTCCTGTTGCGTTGGGGGCTGGATTCCCGCTTTCGCGGGAATGACGCGGTGAGGGTTTCGGTTTTTTCCGCCTGTTTATTTTGCGGCTTCGATTGCTGCTATCTCTTTGCGGAGGTGTTTGATTGCGGGGGTTACGATGGCGACAAACATTGCTTCGCGGACGCGCCTTTGGGCGGGACTGCGCATCAGGTAGCCTTTNGCGCCGGAATGCAGGGCGGCGGATTGGGCGGCGGCAAGTGCCAGTACGGCGGCGGCTTCGCGCAGCTTGAGGGTCGCTAATGTGTCCGGCGTGTTGTTCCATGCCAAACCGGCAAGCCTTTCGGTTTCTGCCCACGCGCCGTCCAACCTTGCTTTGAGGCTGTCGTAGCCGTCGTCGAGGTAGCTGTTGACTTCGGCGTTGACGACGTTGGCGAGGCGGATGATGCCGAGGCTGCCGTCTATCACGCCCGCGCCGATGCCGATTTGCAGGAGGATAAAGCCTGCTTTAATGCTTTGGATGTAGTCGGCAAACTGTTCGGGCGCGGCGATGATGTCTTCGTCGGGGATAAATACGTCTTTGAAGTTCAGGCTGAAGGTGCGCGTGCCTTCGAGGGCGCAAAACTCGGGGCAGTTTTGCAGGCTTACGCCTTCCCTTTGCCCTCCGGTGATAAACATAACGTAACCGTCGCCGATTTGGGCGGTATTCGCCCAAATGTGGTCTTCGCCGATGTTGGACACCCACGGCAGCGCGCCGTTGACTGTGTAGCCGCCCTCCACGCGTTCGGCTTGGAGGTTGTGTTTTTCGATGCCGGCAAGGTGTTTGACGGTATTGGACATTCCGGTGCCCGCCAATACTTTGCCTTGCAGGATGTCGGCGAGGTATTTGTCTTTGACGGCCCGGTTGGGCGTTTGGTGCAGATACCACGCGCAAGCCGCCTGACACCACGCGCTGAAGGAGGTTGCGCCGCATTCTTTGCCGATTTCGCGCAAGACGGCGATTTGCGTTGCCAAACCCAAGCCGTTGCCGCCTTCGGCTTCTGTACCGACTGCGCCGAATCCGCCGATTACGCCGAGTTCGCGCATAAATGCTTCGGGGTAGTATCCTTTGCGGTCGATGTCGTCCACTATGGGTTTGAGCTTGGTTTTGACGAGTTCGGCAACGTTGGCAATCAGGGTTTGGGCGTTCATCTTTGTTCCTTAAGGTTTGCGGGGGAATCGGGGGCGCGCCTGATGCGCGGCTGCTTCCCTGCCGCTTAGGCGGCTTGTTTTTGTTTGAGGGGGTGTTTTTGAAAAACCGCCCGATATTCGGGCGGTTTTTGTTTGCTTAGGCGTATGCCTGCAATTCGGGGTTGATTTCGGTTTGGGCAAGGTTGTTGACGTAGTTGCACAGGGTTGCCAAAGCTACGCCCATCACAACTTCGACCGCCTGCTGCCGGTTGTAGCCCGCTTCGAGGAAGGCGTTGAGTTCGTCGTCGGATACCGCGCCTTTTTTCGCCATTACGGCTTGGGTAAAGGCGGCGAGCGCGCCGAGTTTGGCATCGTCAAACGCACCGGCATCGAGCGCGCGGGCGGCTTTGACGGATTGTTCGGAAAGGAGTTTTTTCAGGGTTGCGAGTTTGGTGTGTCCTGCCACGCAGAAGCCGCATTGGTTGGTGCGGGCGGCGATGATCTGGATGACTTCGACTTCGCCGGCGGTCAGGCTGTTGGCGGCATTGAGCTTGCCGACTTCTTGGTAAAACGCCAAGGCTTCGGGGGCGTTTGCCAATACGCCGATAAGGTTGGGGATAAAGCCGTTGTTTTGAAGTACCGCCTCGACGCGCGCTTTGGCGGCTTCGGGGGCGGTTTCTAGGGTGTGTACGGTTAAACGTGCCATGTTTCTTTCCTTGTTTGAAATATTATTGAAGGGATGGACGCATGGTACGCATTTCGGAATGAAATGGGAAAGACTGATTGGTTATGTGCTGCAAACGAAAAGTTATAAGAAATGCCGTCTGAAGCCTTTCAGACGGCATCGCGGGGAAACACGCCTACCTGCCCCCGCGCCCGAAATATTGCGCCAATGCGGCTTGGGGGTTGGCTGCCTCAACCGTTTCGGGCAATTCGGTATAGCCGCGCGATAAAAGGTGACGCGCATAAAGGCTGTTGCCCTTTGCGCCGAACCAGACGGAAACTGCCAAGCCCAATACGTTAAACGCCGAGTCTGTGGCGGGCGTGTCGCCGTAAACCAGTTGGGCAAACACTGCCAGCACGAATATCGCGCCCGTCAGCCCCAGCCCCAAACCCCACATTCTTTTGAAACACGCCCACAGCGTGCCGAACAAAAGTCCCGGCCACGACCAGCCTTGTTTGACGGCTTGGGGCGGCAGGGCGGGATGAGTGTAGATTTTGTATGGTTTCATCGTGTTTCCTTTTCGGTTGAAACCCTGCCCTTTGGGCGGTAGGTTCAGACTTTATTTGGGAGGCGCGCGCGCCTGTGCCGGCATACGGCTTAAAAGCGATTGCCCAACGGGGAACTTCAAACCTGACAATGCCGTCTGAACGGTGTTTTGCCTTCAGACGGCATTGCCTGCCTTCAAAGCGAACGCGCTTATTCCGCCCAGTTTTTCTTTTTGCTGGTTTTGCCGATACCCGGGTTGAAGCTGTTGGTCGGGTCGAGTTTGCGGTAAAACTGTTTGAGCGCGGGCTTGGCTTCATACAAATGGCCGACGTTGTGTTCGGCGGGATATTGCGCGCCGCGTTGGTCTAAGAGATGCAGCATTTCGTGTTCCAACGCCATGCAGTCGTTGCCTTTTTTGATGATGTAATCCTGATGGAAAACGTGGCACATAAAATGCCCGTAATACAATTTATGGATGATTTTATTGTCAATTTCCGGCGGCAGTTTTTCAAACCAATCGCGGTCGTCGCGGCGCAGGGCGATGTCGAGCGCGACCAAATCTTCCACTTCGTCATCATGCACGGCGCGGTAGCGGATGGCGGCGGAGGCGACGGCGAAACGGTGCAGCATCGCGGCTTGGGTTTCTTCGGCGTTGCACTCGAAAAACGCGCCGCCGTGGTGTGCAAAATATTCTTTTAAGAACGCGCGCGCTTCATCCACGCCTTTCCCGCCCATTTTCAGAATCAGGTGGTGTTCGTATTTGTCGCGGTAATCGCGCATGGATTTGGGCAGGTGGTCGGGCAGGAATTTGCTGACGAACTGCATTGCCTTGTCAGAAAAATGTTTGGGCAGGAAGCTGACTTTTTTGCCGAATCGGTCAACTTTGGCTTTGAAATCAAATAATTTCGGCAGTTGGTGCGTACCGAATTTTTTGATGACGTAAAACGTGTCTTTGCCGTACACGTCGGCAATGTCGAAAGCGTGGCGGTGGATGTATTCGCCGGAAACAGGCAGGCTTTCAAATTCGCCCAAGGCGGCGCGGCGGATGTCGGTCAGTTCGTTGATGTCGTTGGTGCCGATGTAGAACACGGCGGTTTGTTTTTCTTGCGGGAAGGTGTCCAAACGGACGGCAAAAACCATCAGTTTGCCCGCGCAACCGGACGCTTCGTAATGGCGCGCGGGGTCGGCGTTGAAACGCGCGGCGGTCGGTTCGTCCACTTGGCGGACGTGTTCGCAATAGGCGTGGTCGTGTCCTTTGCCCGCATCTTGTTTGATGTCTTTTTTCTGATAATGATGACCTTGCAGGTTGGTCAGGATTTCTTCAGGCGTGTCGCCCAAATCTATGCCCAAATGGTTGACCAGCTCCAGCTTGCCCTCTTCGTTGATTTGGGCAAACAGCGCCATTTCTGTGTAGGCCGGGCCGCGCTGCACCAATGCGCCGCCGGAGTTGTTGCACACGCCGCCTAAAACGGACGCACCGATACAGGATGAGCCGATGACCGAATGCGGTTCGCGCCCCAAAGGTTTCAGCAACAATTCAAGCTGGTTCAGGGTAGAGCCGGGCAGACAGACGACTTGTTCGTTGTTGTTGATGGTTTGGATGATGTTCATCCGCATGGTGTTCACAATCACGATGTCGCGGTCGTAATCGTTGCCGTCGGGGGTCGAACCGCCCGTCAAACCGGTATTCGCCGCCTGCGTAATCACAATCACGTCCGCTTCGACGCACGCCTGCAGAATTTTCCACATTTCCAGAATGGTTCCGGGGCGAACCACCGCCAATGCCTTACCCTCGCCGAAGCGGTAGCCTTGGCGGTATTGTTCGGTTTTCGCGGGGTCGGTGATAATGTATTTTTCGCCTACGGTTTGGGTCAGGCTGCTGATTAATTGCGAGGCGTTCACGGTACTCTCCTATCGGGATAAGCGGCGGCGCAAATCCCGGTACGCCGCCGTATGTTCAATTTGGATATTTTGGTGCGGCAAGTTGCACGCTGCAAATTATTTTTGGTTAAAGAAATAATGCAATTTGATATTTTTGGCATTTGCCGCGTTTTCCAAATCGGCCTTGTCGCTTTCGCTATCGCCCATCATATAGACACTGACATTATTTCCGACTTTCTTTGCATGGTTTAAGGAATAAAGTGCGGTCGCCTTATTAAGCATTTGGCTGCTTCCCGCCACGCCGACGTTGATATTGTCCGCGCCGAGCATTTCAATCATATTTGATGCCGAAGGCGATCCGGATGTTTTAATCATTCCGACAACCATTGCATCGGAAAGTGGGTTATTTGTCGCGGGAACCTGCACAACGACAGAGCGTTCTCCCTGCGGCATTTCAACCATCAACCGACCGACATTGACACCTGTTGCACAAGCTGCAAGCATACCGGTAAGGGTTATCATTAGAAGTTTTTTCATTTGCCTACTCCTTTAGTCTTTAATCAAACTGCCCTGTTCGTCATAAACTTGAAATTGAACCATACTTCATTTTTATGAAGCCGGTTCTTCATTGGCCTGTATGGATACATTGTAATGATGCGTTATGGCAAAGTAAAGAAAATGCCGTCTGAACGGCTTTCAGACGGCATCGGTGCGATACGGGAACGCCGGAACATCGAAGCTCCGGCGTTTCAAATAGGGCGGCGGGCCAAACCCCCGGCACTGGCGCATCGGAGTGGGCTGCTGGCTTCCGCCCCTGACCCGGTGTTCCGATTTGCCATGCGGGGAGACCCGCCTCAGAGAAACGGCATTATAACGGGTTTTATGAAAAACTCAACCGTTTTGATACGGTCATACGCCGGAAACACTGTCTAAAACTTATATCCGATAATATTGTCAACAATTTCTCAAAGCGTCATTTTGTTTCTATAAGGGTATTTCCTGTTTCGGCATTGAAAAATATCAAAAATTGAACTACATTATCGCCTTTTCAAACCCGCCTGAAACCGACTTTTCAGACGGCATTCAAATAAAAACTGCCAAACACGGACACACCATGACCACGACTACCGCCCCGCAGCGTATTCGGGAAATTCCCTACAACTATACTTCTTATACCGACCGCGAAATCGTCATCCGCCTGTTGGGCGACGGGGCGTGGCAGATTCTGCAAGATTTGCGCGGTCAACGCAAAACAGGACGTTCGGCACGGATGTTGTTTGAAGTGTTGGGCGATATTTGGGTGGTCGTGCGCAATCCGTATCTGGTCGATGATTTGCTGGAGCATCCGAAACGCCGCGCCGCGTTGGTACGCGAAATGCGCCACCGCTTAAATGAAATCCGCAAACGCCGCGACGATAATCGGCAAGTGGATGTCTTGGTTGCCGCAGCAGAAAAAGCAGTCGAGCGTTTTGATAGCAGTTTTGATGAAACCAGCCAAAAACGCCATCAGATTTTGGAACGCTTAAGCAAAATCACCAAGCCGCACAATATCATGTTTGACGGATTGGCGCGGGTAACGCACGTTACCGATGCGACCGACTGGCGCGTCGAATATCCTTTTGTCGTCGTCAATCCCGACACAGAGGCGGAAATCGCGCCTTTGGTGCGCGCCTTAATCGAGCTGGATTTGGTCATTATCCCGCGCGGCGGCGGTACGGGTTATACCGGCGGCGCAGTACCTTTGGACGCAAACAGCGCAGTCATCAATACCGAAAAACTCGACAAACATCGCGGCGTCGAATTTGTCGAGCTGGTGGGTTTGGACGGCAAACATCCGATTATTCATTGCGGGGCGGGCGTGGTCACGCGGCGGGTGGAAGAAACCGCGCATCAGGCGGGTTTGGTGTTCGCCGTCGATCCGACTTCTGCCGACGCGTCATGCGTGGGCGGTAATGTGGCGATGAACGCGGGCGGCAAAAAAGCCGTGCTGTGGGGGACGGCGTTGGACAACCTCGCCTACTGGAACATGGTTAACCCTCAAGGCGAATGGCTGCGTATCGAGCGCGTGCACCACAATTTCGGCAAAATCCACGACGAAGAAACCGCCGTGTTCGACGTTCACACGCTGGATTCAGACGGCATCAATATCGTTAAAACCGAACGCTTGGAAATCCCCGGCCACAAATTCCGCAAAGTCGGTTTGGGCAAAGACGTTACCGACAAATTCTTGAGCGGCCTGCCCGGCGTGCAAAAAGAAGGTACAGACGGCATCATCACCAGCGTTGCCTTCGTGTTGCATAAAATGCCGAAATACACGCGCACCGTGTGTATGGAGTTTTTCGGTACGGTCGCCACCGCCACGCCATCTATTGTCGAAATCCGCGACTTTTTGCTTGCCCATGAAAGCGTGCGGCTGGCGGGTTTGGAACATTTGGACTGGCGTTATGTCCGCGCCGTCGGCTACGCCACCAAAGCGGCGGGCAAGGGACGACCGAAAATGGTTTTGCTGGCAGACGTGGTTTCCGACGATGAAGCCGCCGTACAGGCAGCCGCCGAACACATCTGCGAACTCGCCCGCGCCCGCGACGGCGAAGGCTTTATCGCCGTGTCGCCCGAAGCGCGCAAAACCTTCTGGCTCGACCGCAGCCGCACCGCCGCCATCGCCAAACATACCAACGCCTTTAAAATCAACGAAGACGTGGTAATCCCGCTTGAAAGACTCGGTGAGTATTCAGACGGCATCGAACGCATCAACATTGAGCTTTCCATCCAAAACAAACTCAAACTCTGTGCCGCCTTGGAGCAATATCTTTCGGGCAAACTCCCCATCGACAAAATGGGAACAGACTTGCCGACCGCCGAGCTTTTGGGCGAACGCGGCAAACACGCCCTAGCCCACGTTTCCGCCGTCAAAGCGCGTTGGGAATGGTTGCTCGCCAATCTCGATACGCCGCTTGCCGACTACAAAGCCCGCTACGGCGCAGCCGTCCACGCCGCACCCGAAGCCAAAGACAATGAAAGCTGCTTTATTGCCTTCCGCGATTTCCGTCTGCGCGTGTCTGTCAAAGCAGACGTAATGAAGCCGCTTTCTGAAATCTTCAGCGGCAAAACCGACACCAAAATTATCCAAGGCTTGGGCAAAATCCACGCCAAAACCGTACGCAGCCGCGTCTTTGTCGCCCTGCATATGCACGCTGGCGACGGCAACGTCCACACCAATATTCCGGTCAATTCGGACGATGCCGAAATGCTTCAGACGGCCTATCGTTCGGTCGAACGCATCATGAAAATCGCCCGTTCGCTCGGCGGCGTAATTTCCGGCGAACACGGCATCGG
>NZ_JBPBFH010000046.1:0-12503 GCF_050896295.1 Neisseria sp. SLRRB23 | reverse complement strand
CGAACGTGCGGCCGGGTATCTGGCCGGACAATACGACGACGGCCATACCGCGATTGACCCGACAACGGGGAAATTCAATCCCAACCTGTTACCCGAGCCCATCAAAGAAGAGATCAAAGCGCAGACCGGGGCGCTTGCTTCGGTGGTCGGTGCGGCGGGGGGCAGTCTGAAAGGGGGAAGCGGCACCAACAACGGCAGCGGCAGTGCCCTGTTCAATGCACAGGTAGGGGGCGTGTTGGGGCAGAATGCGGTAGAGAATAATGCTGCAGGGAATAGTACTTCTGCTGTTACACGGATGCAGAGTAGAGCCGCAACATTAGAAAACTCAGTCTATGCAATGGATTTTTTTGGTCTCCTTTGGGGAAATGTCCCAGCTATTGCTGCCGAAGCCCAAAAAGTATCCAGAGCAAGGATGGATCATTGGAATGAAGAAGCCCGCAAATACCTGCTTAAAGAACATGGTATCAATGTTCCATTGATAGAAGTAATGGAAAATGTCAATGGAGTGGGGGTCATACGTCAAGATACCGAACGAAATTATAAAAATCTTCGGGCAGCGCTGGATAAAGTTAACAGACTCAAAAATATCCCACCCCCAACTACTGCAACCCCTACTAATCGAGGCCGTATAGGCAGCAAACCTATTGGAAACGGGATTTCATTAGATGCGCCCAAATCACAGCAGAAAACGGTGGATAAGATCAAACAGGGTTTGGATAAAGACGGAAAGCTGACCGAGCAAGTGGTTAACGCTTGGGCAAAAGAAATGGGCTGGCAGGTCATTCCCGGCGGCAAATACGGCAGCAACAACGGCTTTGACCATGTTTTTGTCACACCCACCAGACAGGTTGTTTTGGGGGACAGCAAACAGATCGTGAAAAATGCCATGCATCTGATCCCCAGTGCGGCAGGCGGGCATATGCAAATGAGTGACAATTGGATACAAACCGTTATCGGCAGATTGCCAAAAAATGACCCGACTATTCCTGTCTTAGAAAAAGCAATGGGTAATCAGACATTGCATAGAACCGTGATGGGCATTGACAGAAACACAGGAAAAATTACTATTACTCCCCTATACTTTCCTCCCGCTCAAGTAAACAAACCGAAGAGGTAAACCAACATGAGTTTTATGTGCAGTAAAAAATGGTACGACCATATCAGCAGCATCGTCATCGAGTACGCCGAAGATTTTAACCAATACCTTTCGGGTAACGGCGATCCTGATATTGCATATCATCTGTCGTATATTGACGAGCGCAAAGGCTCCCCCTTTGCAGCCATGTCGAATTTGCAACGGAGGGTGTATGCGGCCTGCGCCCACGCATTGTGGGCGGAGCGCGACCTGCCCAAATTCAAGCGCTATGCCTACCAACTGGGCAAGCTCGAAATCTTAAGCAGTATGGGCTGGAGTTATCCCGAGCCGTTTTTTCTGTGTGCCGAAACCCCCAATGTGGCCAACCCGCTGTTTGTGATGCTGATGAGCGACAGCCCCAAAATCCGCTCCTTCCTGCTGCGCAATATCGATTTAATCAGCAACGATACCGAAGAGTTTGCCGACCGCTACGATTTGAACCGCCAGTTGAAGTACAACACCCTGCTGATGCTGGAAGGCACGCAGTTGGAACGCTTGGAACGGCGCAGCCTGAATGTGCTCGAAAACCAACAGCAAAGCAAATGGCTGCAACTGCGGTGCGAAGCCTTCCTCTTCTTCCTGGCCTTCGCCCGCCAAGATCCTGCTGCTATGCGGCAGGCGCTCGATCCTTTGTTTGAAAAAAAACGCGCCCGTCAGGCAGCCAAAGAAACCCTCAGCTATTTCGATTTCTTCTTGCAGCCGCAAATCGTGATGTACGCCAAAATTGCCGCAATTCACGGCTTTGATCTGGGTATTGACCATGAAATCGCCCCCAAAGAAGCCATTGCCTATGCGCCGCTGCCTGAAGGCGAATACCAAGATCCCTTCGACTTTATGCGTGCCTACGATTTGGACTTCCCTTACGAATACCTGCAAAACTGGGTGGATTACTACACCGGCCAAACAGATACTTTGGGTTTGCCGCCGCTTGCGAATGACGAATAGAGTTTAGGATTAAGTTGCTGTGTGTTTACATCGCAGGCAGCCTGCCCCCTTTTCTCGTTTTCAGGCTACCTGTTTCCCATTTCCACACGGACGCAAGAACATGAACAAACACCGCCATAAAACCGTCTTCAACCGCACCTGCGGCATCCTGATGGCCGTAGCCGAGACTGCCATCGGGCAGGGCAAAAGTTCCGGCGAGCGCTCAGGCGGAGAAACCGGTGGCGGTGACGGCAGCCTAAAAACCCGTTCAGGCAGAGACCTTTGCAAAAAAGCCCTTCCCTCGACAACCGAAACCCAAACACAGGTTTTCGGCTGTTTCTCTCCCCCAATACCTCCTGATTTTACCCAAATGCCCCCTTAATCCTCCCCGGATACCTGATAATCAGGCATCCGGGCCGCCTTTTAGGCAGCAACAGGCACACTTAGCCTGTTGGCGGCTTTCAACAGGTTCAAACACATCGCCTTCAGGTGGCTTTGTGCACTCACTTTAATCAGCCCGAAATAGGCTGCCCGGGCATAGCGGAATTTACGGTGCAGCGTACCGAAGCTTTGTTCGACCACATAACGGGTTTTCGACAAATATCGGTTACGCTTCGTTTGATTTTCCGTCAGCGGACGGTTGCGGTGGGCTTTGCGCATAATGCCGTCCAGCAACTGATGTTCTTTCAGATGTTGCCGGTTTTCCGCACTGTCGCAGCCTTTATCGGCATAGACGGTTGTATCTTTGGCTATACCTTCCAGCAAAGGCAACAGGTGTTTGCACTCATGGGTATTGGCGGGGGTAATGTGCAGTTTCCCGATATAGCCTTCCTCATCGGTGCGGGTATGTTGTTTGTAACCGAGTTTGTAGAGGCTGTTTTTCTTTATCCAACGGGCATCGCTGTCTTTACTCGGTGTGGTTTGACCGCTGACTTGTCCTTCTTCATCGATTTCTATAGCCTGACGCTGTTTGCTGCCAGCGGTCTGAATAATGGTAGCGTCTTGCGCCAACCAGTTGCGGTAGCGGCATAAGGTGCTGTAATCGGGGATGCTCAGTTCGTCAAAACGGCAAAACAGGTTGAAGTCGATACGGGTGATGAGGCTGTGTTCGAGTTCGGGATCGGAGAGGCTGTGCCATTGTCCGAGCAGGACGGCTTTGAACACGGACAACAGGGGATAGGCTGGACGCCCTCGGTGGTCTCTAAGGTAACGGATTTTTTGACGGTTCAGGTATTGCTCGATCGGTTGCCAATCAATCACCTGGTCCAACTTCAATAGTGGGAAGCGGTCAATGTGTTTGGCAATCATGGCTTGTGCGGTTTGCCGGAAGAAGGTGCTCATGAGAAATCCCCTAAATGTCTTGGTGGGAATTTAGGGGATTTTTGGGGGATTTTGCAAAGATCTCAGCCTGCACCATTCAAGGCTACCTGAAAATTCATTTCTAAAATAAAAGCTCATTCATTCAATGCTGCCAATCTCGCCCAAACTTTTGCAGCCGCATCTTCCGTGCTGTTGCCGACAATAACGTTTTGCTTGTCGTCGAAATACTGAACGGCAGGGAGGTCGCGCAGGAAGCTGTCAATATCTTGTGCGGTCAGGAAACGGCCGTGCAGATCCCAGCCGATATTGAGGGCACGCCCTTTGACGGCGGCCATGCGGTCGTGCAGATGGCCGTAGAGGTGGTATAGGCCGTGGTGGATGCCGTCCCATTCGTATAAGGGATAGTGGTACAAAATCGCGGTATTGCCGATTTCGGGCAGTTTAAGCCGTAGGTAATGGCTGGCGGATGAGAGTAACGGATTGCCGTCGGCTTTGCGCGTGTTGAGGAAATACGCTTCGTTTTGCCGAATCAGGTAGTCGTGGTTGCCGTAGATCAAATGGCGTTGCCCGTTAAGCCGTTGCAGCACGGCTTCGATGTGTGCGGGCTTTTTTGCAAAGCAGACATCGCCGAGGTTGTACACAGTGTCTTGCGGGGTAACGACGCGGTTCCAGCAGTCGATCAGGTATCCGTTTAGCTCGTCGGTGTTATCGCTTTGCAGGCGGAATTGCGGGCAGTATCGGGCGATGTTGGGATGGGAGAAGTGCCAGTCGGCGGTGAAATAGGTTTGAGGCATGGGATACTCGGTTTCTGGTCATCTGACAATGAAAAATAAGGTGCAGGCTGCTTTAGAGGCCGTCTGAAACGGGGTTGGCGCGATAAAAAGCAGCCTGCACTTTTTGCCTACCTATCTGCCGGTCAATACCAACCGTCGGTAGAAGGCTTCCCAATCGGCAAGGGGTACAACGCGTGTGCCGTCTGCCAACGGGTGTACATCGGAAGCGCAGGCGGTGTGCCAATAGGTGTAAAACGGTAGTTTGGCGATGTCGGCCTCCGATATGGCAGGAGCATTATCCTGTTCTGGCGTATGCACAATCGGCAGGCCGAAATAGCTGTATTGGCCGTCTTCCGCTTGATTGCCTGTGTAGCCGGTTTGGCAGCGGTGTTTACCGGTACGGATAAACAGACGGCAGAATGCGATCCAATCGTGCAGAAAAACGGCGGCTTGTCCGTCTATCAGGCTTTTGGCGGAACCGATGCTGCTGTCCCGCCAAAATGAGTAGAACGGCAATTCGGCGATGTGGCGCTCCTTGACGACCGAACTGTCGCCCTGCTCTGCCGGCCGCATCACCGGAACGCCGAAACAGGCGGTTTCAGGCAAGGCATTTGCAGGCTGCATAAAGGCGTTTTGCAGGATAACGGCCGCTTCGGCAGGTTCGATACCCAAACTGTCTATGGCAGGCTGTAAGGTTGCAGGCAGGTCGCAAAAGCAGCCTGCACCTTCCGGAAGGCAGTACACCGAGTTGTGCGTATGGGCCAGCGGTGCCGCCTATCGGGTAACGGGCGAGGTGCGGATTCGGCCGCCTGCGGCAAAGCGTCCCGAACCATCTTGGACGACTGTGCCGTACACCACGGCATACTCGGATTTGCCGGGCGTGTGGTAGCGGTTGAAGGTCCAATCAGCCAGCATGCAAGTGGATATTGTACAGTCGTAGACATGCGTTGATTGGATGATATGAGCGGGGGTGTTTGGCATGGGTTCATTCCTGAAATGGCGAGGGTTAGACAACCACAGTCATTGCAGGGTATGCAGATTGCCTGAAATTTCGCGTTACACTTCAATCGCGCTCCTGTTCCGATAATCAGTTTGGACAATTATTTTTTTGGAATACCTTTGGGATTAATGATCATGCAGCAGTCTTAAATTTTTGCATACATGGCCGCGTGCTTGTCTCCTGCAAGACGTGAGCGAAGCTGAGCGAATCCATATTGTTAACAAAATAAAGATTTAGTGGAGACTGCTGCAAGCTGCGGTGCGGGCTTGAGCGGAAAGTAGTTCAGTATAATAGTGTTTGACGCGCCATTAAACTGCTGTATCTCTCTGCCCAGAAGAAGTAGATGTTGATGAAAACTGTCTTCTACTCTACCCATCAAGAAGTTTAATAGGTGTGAAGAGATTGTCTGAAAATTGATTTTCAGACAATCTTTTGTAGAGACTACTATAGTAAAAATAATTTACCTTACATCCTATAAATTACCTACGTTGGCGGTTAACAGCAATAAGAGGCTTATTTAAAGTAACTTGGGTCATACCATGCATATATGCATTATATTGCCATACAATAAATTGTTGCTTGTATCGTTCATTGATTTCTTCCAATCGTTGTACCTGAGCCTTTAAATTATTTACTTGTTTTTGCAGATAATCCATTGTTACATTTGGTTCTGGATTAGCCTTTACCTTTTCTTTAATTTTTTGTTTTTGTTTGCTAAATGCCTCTTGTATATCTGGATAATTAGCTAGTGATTGTCTTTCAATGCTTTTAACATTCAATAATTCTGAAACTTTAGAACAAAGTAAATCCCATGTTAGTTTATCTTCCCAAGTCTTAATCATCATGATGATATCTTCTAAATTTTCTTCTGTAACAAGAATTTTTGGCATACTATAACTCCATTAGTCTATATAACTCATCGTCTAATTTAGCTGTTTCTGGTTTTTGAATATCTATATCCATTCCTTTTTCTTGTAAAGCTAATTTAACTAGAGAAGGGTCATACTCATCAGGCATTCGTAATAACGATCCATTTGGGATTTCACTATTTTCTAAGAATTTAATTTTAGTTTTTATATGTGTTAATCTCCACCATAGGTTACTTATCCAACGATCTGCTCCAAAAACACCTATTCTATCGGTGTTCTTTGGCTTTACTTAAGGGGCTGTACTAGATTAGCAGATATGTTACCCTCAAAGTATGAAGATAACACACTGCAAATTAAAGAAAAAAGTACAAAAAGAACTGCTCCGTTTTTTTGTGCTGAAAGTTACCGCCCATTCTGCCGCCGATATTTTGGGTATCCATCCCAATTCGGCAGCATTGTTCTACCGTAAAATCCGCACGGTTATCAACTATCATTTAGCCTTGGCTACCGATAAGGTTTTTGAGGGCTCTGTTGAGCTGGACGAAAGCTATTTCGGCGGACGACGTAAAGGTAGACGTGGTCGCGGTGCAGCAGGAAAAGTGGTTGTCTTCGGCATTCTGAAACTCAACGGACGGGTCTATACTGTTATCGTAGATAATGCCAAGTCTGAAACGTTACTCCCTGTCATCAAAAAGAAAATCATGCCGGACAGTATTGTTTATACCGATAGTCTGAGCAGCTACGACAAGTTGGACGTGAGCGGTTTTATTCATTACCGCATCAACCATTCCAAGGAATTTGCAGACCGTCAAAACCACATTAACAGCATTGAGAACTTTTAGAATCAGGCAAAACGCGTCTTGCGAAAATACAACGGAATCTATCGTAAATCTTTCCCGCTGTTCTTGAAAGAATGCGAATTTCGATTTAACTTCGGCACACCGTCTCAACAGCTTAAAATCCTGCGGGATTGGTGTGGAATTTAGGGATAATCTAGTACAGCCCCTAAGGTAAAGCTTTCTAGCAGCAATGCAACTGATTTATCAACTCCATAATAACCATACTCATGCCATGAGAGCAAAAAACCTTTTAGTGCACCTAAATACCATTCATGATCTTTTCCTAATTTATTTTTCCAATCCAAGATTATTGGCACGTTAATATTTTCCAATCTAGTTGAAATTACTAATCGTTGGAACTGTTGGTACATGTGAGATACGTGATAACTTGAATATTTTTCGGCATATATTGCTAATGTCTTTCTAAACCCTTCTAATGTTTTTTATTAATTCCTAATATATGTTTAGAAAAATTAATCTTTATTTCTTTGCTTATATGCCAAGAATTTTCCCTTTCATCAAATACATATCCATCTCTAGATTGTCTAATAATTTTATTATGATTCATAATCATCAACCTTTTTCTGAAACTCAATTTGAAGTTCTAATAATATCTTGTTAGCTTTTTCTCTAATATAACGTTGATTATAGAAATTACCTGATTTTTCTGACGTATGCCCCATGAGATGCTGTCTTATCTTTGCCTCTTTTTCAGAGGAAATAAAATCTTTATGGGAAGAATCATGATTTAAATTTTTATTATTCTTATCCACTTTTCGTGAAAAATATAAGTTCCATTCATGACGAAAAATATGCGGATGAATAATCGAGAATCTTGGATCTACCTTTTTCATCATTGGTACAATAACGTTATCAAAAGAACTTGTACTAATTGGACTCCCTTGAGTTTTTCCTTTTCGATGAGTTACAAACAAATATGGATGTGTATTCGCATTGGGAACTTTAGAACGATAATTCATAATATAATCATTAAGGAGTTGAGCTATCTTTTGTGATATTGGCAAGTGCCTTTCTTTAGTTTTACTAACTGCCTGAATTTTTCTTGTATCAAATTTATCATCATGCGTTCGCTTTATTGTAACTGATGGTTTAGCAGTCCCTATATCGATAAATGGTATTTTAAGTGATAATAGTTCTTCTCTTCTAATTCCTAATTCTTTCAGTAAGATAAACATTAAATGGTTTCTTTTTCTTATTCCGATATCTTGAAACGGATTATTAGGATTTGAAAAGTTTGCAATAGACATAAACTCATCTAACAATCCATCGGGTAACTCACTTTCTGGTTTTATAGATAATGCTTTATGATTCTTAGGTCTTACTCCTTTAATTAGCATAAGTAATTTTTTTAATTTCTCAACATATTCGTTAGATGTACTTATTACTTTAGATAGAAATAAAATGTATTCTGAAAGCGTTGTTAACCTATTGTATTGGTGACTAAGGGATACAGACGGGTAAATATCAATAAATTGAGTTCGACCTTTCATTAACACACTTTTTCTCGTACTAATTACATTCTTTTGCTTTTTTACATTTAGTCTCATATGTTGAATAAGCGATTCTAATTGATTTTCTGTTAAGAGTATCTCTTTATGAATTAGATCACTAATAACAAGATTATTCTCTTTTTCCCAGCTCATTAACCATTGTATGATTCCTAGTTTATTTCTAATGGTATTTACTGCAGATTGATTACGTAGTTCTACTGTCACCCATAGGGTTGAATAAAAATCAGGTATACCAGTTTTCTCATTAACTAACAGAGAAAAGCGTTCTCCATTTGAAAACAGGATTGTTTCTAGTCTATACATATCTACTAAATTTACAGAGTTTATATATATAAATACTAACAAATAAGATAACAAACGTCATAATAAGTGTAAAAAAAGAGAAACCTTGTTATATAAGGTTTCTCTAGGTTTTAATGATTTATTTTTTACAAAATTCAAGTATATAGAATTCAGAACGGGATATCGTCGTCAATATCCTCAACCGGTATGGCATGGGCTGCGGGAGCCGGTTGGCGGCGCGGCGCGGCAGGTGTTTCTTCGTGTGTTTCTTGGGGATAAGACGGGGCAGAGGGAGAAGCTTGCTGCCTTTGCGGCGCAGAACGTTGGTAGCCCTCCTGACTCTGACCATAACCTTCCTCGTAAGGCGCGCCGCCGCTGTTTTCATTGCGCCCGCCCAACATTTTCATTTCGTTGGCGACAATATCGTAAGCAGTGCGTTCGATGCCGTCTTTGCCTTGGTATTTGCGGCTTTGGATTTTGCCTTCCAAATAAACCAGCCCGCCTTTTTTGAGGTATTGGCCGGCAATTTCCGCCAGTTTGCGGTACATCGTGATGTTGTGCCACTCAGTACGCTCTACACGTTGGCCGTTGCGGTCGTTCCATGTTTCGCTGGTAGCGACTGAAAAATTGCAGACGGCTTCGCCGTTGGGCATATAGCGCACTTCGGGATCGCGTCCGAGACGGCCGATAAGGATGACTTTGTTCAATGACATTTTTTAAACTCCTGTGATGATTTTTTCAGCGGCAGCCTGATCGAAACCCTTCTGCAACACTTTGAGATAGATGGTCTGCCTGTCGAAACTGAAACCGATGTCTTCCACGCCTTCGAGTTGCGACAAGGCGCATTGTAAGCCGTCCTGATTGCCCTGCCACACGCCGCCGACAGGGTAACTGAGGTTTTTGACGGGCTTGGGCGCGGGCGATAAAACGGCAATTACCAGCCACAGCAGCATCAATATGCTGCAAAAGGCAAACACGCCGGAAAAGCCGTATTTTTGAAACAGCAAGCCGCCTGCCGCGCCGCCGGCAAACAGTCCGAGCGACTGCATCGTGTTGTACACACCCATCGCCGTACCCTTCAGGTCGGACGGCGCGATTTTGGAAACCATAGACGGCAGGCTCGCTTCCAACACATTAAAACCGATAAAGTAAACAACCAAATAAGCGGTAATCAAGCCTACCGAGCGCATACCGGACAGCAAACCGAGCTGCGCCGCCGCGATGCAGACGATGCCCAAAACAAAAACCTGTTTGAGCTTGTTGCGCGTCTCTCCGACGATAATCAGCGGAACCATCACCACCAAGCCCGTAATGGTCGAGGGCAGATAGACTTTCCAATGCTGTATTTTTTCCAAACCGAGCTGGGTCATCGCGAAAGGCAGCGCGGTAAACAATGCCATTTGTGCGGCGTGCAGGGCGAAAATGCCGAAATCGAGCGTCAGCAGCCTGCGGTTTTTCAAAACCTCGCCTATGCGCGAAGGCTGCGCCTGCGTGTCCTCATGCAGCTTGGAAACTTCGGGATCGGGAGTCATCCACGCCACCACGCCGATGCTGATGACGGTCAGAATGCCGGTCAGCATAAACAGTCCGCGCACGCCGACCGCGTCGGCAATCACAGGGGCAACGACGAGGCTGACCGAAAACGTCAGACCGATACTCAAACCGATCATCGCCATTGCGCGGGTACGTACGCCGTCGCGCGTCAAATCCGCCAGCAGCGCGGTAACCGCCGCACTGACCGCCCCTGCACCCTGTATGGCGCGTGCGGCGACCAGCATGGGCAGCGTATCGGCGGCGGCGGCAAGGAAGCTGCCCGCTGCAAACACAATCAGCCCGACATAAATGGTTTTCTTGCGTCCGAACTTGTCGGAAGCGATGCCCAAAGGCAGTTGCAGCAGAGCCTGCGTCAGCCCGTAAATGCCCATTGCCAGCCCGACCAGCGTTTTGTTGCCTTCCGCGCCGGGCAGCGAGGCGGCGTACACCGCCAATACGGGCAGCACGAGGAACATACCCAGCATACGCAACGCGTACACGCCGGAAAGCGTCGTACTGGCGCGCCATTCGTGCGGAAACATTTGGATGCGGTTATCTCTTGCCATCATATTTTTTCAGACGGCATCAACAGTTGCAATGCCGTCTGAACTTCCAGTGAACAGATTTTCGGATTATACAGGATTCGCCGTATTTCGGTTGCGGCGCGGGTTCAAAATCAGTGCCACTGCCAGCGGTTGCGCCACGCACCCAAAACGGCGTTCGGATACTTGTTGCTGCCGAGGCTGCCGTTAAAGCGGGCAAGTGCGCGGACGATGTCGCCCTTTTCAAGGTTCTGGTAATGGCGCAGGATGGTGCAGCCGTAACGCAGGTTGGTGCGGATGTCGAACAGGTTGTGCGCCGGTTTGCCGATGTAGTTTTTCCAAAACGGCATAACCTGCATCAGGCCGCGCGCACCGACTCCGCTGATTGCATACTGGCGGAACGCGCTTTCCACCTCAATCAGCCCCAACACAATCTGCGTATCCAAACCGGCCCTGCTGCTTTCATACTGGATATTGACCAGCAGCCTGCGCCGCTCCTCCTCATCGGGGACAAACCTTGCCAAACGTGCCGACATGGCAGACAACCAACGCTCGCCCTCTTTCGGATCGTCAAACACCAGCCTCGGCGGATTTATGCTGCCGACGGAACTCCTCATCACGGAAGCCACATCGTCGGCAAGCGTTTCTTCACGTTGCGCGCCGGCTTGTGCCAGCGGGCTGAGCAACAGTGCGCCGGCGGCACACAATAGGCGGCGGCGTTGCAGATTAACGGGTAGAGTATCGGTCGGTTTTTTCATAGGGAATGGAGGCGCGTCCGGACGTTTCAGACGGCATTAAATATTCAAACAGACATAATTGCTTTCAACGCGAAAAACCGCGCACAAAATCCAAGCACGGCATATCGCCCTGCCCTTTTCAGGCAAATCTTGATTTTACCGCTCTCAAGAACGCTTGTCCAAACAGGCACAGACAACACCGCCCGGGCATTTCCCGTTTTCACCGGCTATCCGTCGTCCGGATTGTGCAGCAGCACCATCAGCGCATCACGCTTTTCGGGCGGCAGCAGGCGGAAATATTTCAACAGCAGGGCTTCCTGCGGCGAAACCGCACCTTCCGTACCGGAGAGCCTGCCGTGGCGCAGCCATTCCGCGCTGGTATCCAGCCATTTTGCCAGTGTCTCGATTTTATCCGGAGTCGGAATCGACCTGCCGACCAGCCAATGGTGGAACGCCTGCGTACTGACAGGCTGATTGGGATGGCGCAGGTTGAAGCGGTTGGCGAGGCTGGCATTGGACAGCTCATCCAAACCCGCGAGGCGTATTGCTGTTTTCAAGCGTTCGCTGAAATCGGTTTTATCTTGTTCGGTATGCATAATAGCGGATTATGAATAGCCGACTACTGCCTTTTTTAAACAGAATAATTGATAGTATTAACAATTTAGTTGTCAGTAAAAGTAAATATGGGCATAATGGGAAGCGGTTTACACAACCATAAATTTATTTACTTTAGTTTCTGAAATTTTGGGGATTTATGATGACTTTGAACAAAGTTTTCGCATTGAGCATGATTGCCTTGAGCTTAGCGGCTTGTAAGACCACTAGGACTTACCACAATTATTACTACAACGGCGCAAGCACCCAGGCGGCAGCAGGCGGTAACTCTGCAACGCAACCGTCCAACAACTGGAACTCGAAGCCGCGTGGGAATATGTGATGCCGATTTTGGAAAACTGGGCAAATAACACCACGCCGCCGCACGGTTACGGCGCACACTCTTGGGGTCCTGAAGCCGCC
>NZ_JBPBFH010000045.1:0-12528 GCF_050896295.1 Neisseria sp. SLRRB23 | reverse complement strand
TATCTCTCGGAAAAGACAGCCAATATGGATGAGCTTCTTTCTGTTGGGTTTAAGACTTATAAATCCTGTATAGAAACAGCCATAAGAAAGAAGATTTGGAAACTGATAGGGCAAGTTGATTTAGAGAAAGAAAATATAATATATCCAGATTTAGCGATTTTCTTATCATACAATAAAGAACTTTTTATTAGACAATCAAGAGTAATGAGAAACGGAAATCCTTTGGTAGTTTCTCAAAAAGATTATATAGACTTACTAAAGCGAGGGTATATATTTGGTTTCTTTGACGATTACAAAATCTTTGAACTCTGGCTGTCTAGTAATGTGGAAAATTATCCAGAAAGTGAAGGCATATTTCCTTTGCCATCTCAGTATTTATAGGGGCAACAGCCTATGTCGCTGGAAAATGAAACTATTGATGGTGGCTCCTACCATTCATATGACCCCAACAATATCATAGATGAAAGAACTTTTATATCTAAAGAATGAAAAACAAAACCTCATCACTTCTCTTATGGCTTGCCGCAATCATGCTGACCGCGTGTTCTCCGAACAAAGAAGATAAAACGAAAGAAACCGGCGCATCTGCTGCTTCGTCCTCCGCGTCATCAGCTTCTTCCCAATCCGATTTGGAACCGACCGCATCCGCCCCTGATAACGTCAAGCAGGCAGAAAGCGCGCCGCCGTCAAATTGCACCGACCTGCACCCCGCCACCGGCATTGACGATCTCATGCAGCAAATCGCCGAACACATCGACTCGGACTGTCTGTTTGCCCTTTCCCATCACGAACTGGAAACCCGTTTCGGCTTACCCGGCGACGACTCTGACAACATACAGCGGCTGCTGTTTCCCGACATCCGCCCTGAAGATCCCGACTACCATCAGAAAATCATACTGGCAATTGAAGACTTGCGTTACGGAAAGCGCACGATCAGCCGGCAGGCACAAGATGCCTTGATGGAACAGGAACGCCGCCTCCGAGAAGCGACGCTGCTGCTGACACAGGGCAGCGAAGAAACCCGCGGGCAAGGCGAGGAGCCGAAACGCACGCGTTATTTTGAAGTTTCGGCAACATCTGCCTATTTGAGCCGGCACAACAACGGACTCGGCGGCAATTTCCAATACATCGGCCAATTGCCCGGCTATCTGAAAATACACGGAGAAATGCTTGAAAACCAATCACTCTTCCGGCTGTCCAACCGTGAACGCAATCCCGACAAACCGTTTTTAGACATCCATTTTGACGAAAATGGCAAAATCACGCGTATTGTCGTTTACGAAAAAAACATCTACTTCAATCCGAACTTGGGGCGAAGATAAAAAAATGCCGTCTGAAAGCCTTTCAGACGGCATTTTTCAATGCAACAAATCAAGCGCGTTTGCGGAATTCGCCGGTGCGGGTGTCGATTTCGATTTTGTCGCCGTTTTCGATGTAGGACATCACTTGGATTTCGGTGCCGCCGACCAGGCGCGCGGTTTTCATCACTTTGCCTGAAGTATCGCCTTTGACGGCAGGCTCGGTGTACTCAACTTCGCGCACGATGATGGTGGGCAGTTCGACAGAAATGGGGTTGCCTTCGTAGAAGGTAACTTCGCATTGGTCTTCCATGCCGTCAACGATGAATTTCAACGCGTCGCCGATGTTGTCGGCTTCGATTTCGTATTGGTTGAATTCTTCGTCCATAAAGACGTACATCGGGTCGGCAAAGTAGCTGTAAGTACAGTTTTTGCGGGACAGGATGACCACGTCGAATTTGTCGTCGGCTTTGTAAATGGTTTCGGAAGCCGCGCCGGTCAGCAGGTTTTTCAGTTTCATGCTAACTTTGGCGGAAGAGCGGCCGCCTTTGATGTATTCGGTTTTTTGAACGACCATAGGATCGTTGCCGACCATAAATACATTGCCGGCGCGCAGTTCTTGTGCTGTTTTCATTGTGATTTTCCAATCAAATCGGTTGTCGTAAAACGCGCTATTCTAGCGTATTTTTTGATGCTTTGAAACAAAGGCGGCGAGTTTTTCGGATGCGGACGGCTGCCCGAAAAGATAACGGCTCCAATCCTCCGCGCCTTGCCGCCAGTCATTTTGATGTTGTTGCAGGGTTTGCCAACATTCGAGGCGTTGCGTGGCNGATAAAGCCCTTCCGCCGTTGAGGTCGTCTGAAAGGCGGCGGTGTGCCGATGCGGTTTCGGGCGAGTAGAAACCGTGTGCCTTATCCCAAAAGGCGTGGAGTTTGTCGAGATGGACGTTTTCGTCTTGCGGGTAGATGTGCCAAAAGAAAGGTTTTCCGGCAAGCTGGGCGCGCACGAAACTGTCTTCGCCGCGGATGACGGCGCAGTCGGCGAGGTACAGCAGTTGGTCGAAGTCCTGTTGCGGCACGAAAGGGATTTTGACAAGGCGGACTGATGCCGTCTGAAAGACATCGCCGTCGTTTTGCAGGGCATCTTGCGGAATAACGCCGCTTTGTTTGAGACTGTCGATAATTTGCGCCCCTGCCAGCAGTAGGGTCATCGGGCTGCCTGCCTGTTGCCACATTTCCAGCCACTTCGCCCAAATATCGCTCCGATAGCCGAAAAGCAGCCATTCGGGCGCGTTTTTTTCGGGCAGCATCAGCCGCTGACGCAGGGCTTCGGTATCAAAACGGACGGCATCACGGTAATCACGTTCGCGTATCAACCCGCCGCTTTTTTCGCTGAAACCCATAAACCAAAAATATTTTTGAACGCCCTCCTGCGGCGAAGGCATCAGGTGCAGCCTTTCGTTGCTTTCTTCCGCGCTCAAATATTCCCAATTCAGCCAAAGCGGCTTGTGTCGGCGGATGATGTGCAACACATTTTCGGGCAGGTCGCAGGCAAAAGTTTCGATAACGGCATCGGGAACAGGCGCGGTATCAATATCCGCCGCTTCGGCATACCAAGTGCGAACATGAATATCCTGATGAACGCAGGGAACATCGGGCAAATCAGGGCAAAGCGCACGCAAGGCGGACACATCGTCCGTCCACAAATGCACCTGCCAACCGAGTTCGCGATGTAAAACACGGGCAAGCCGCCACGAAACGCCGATGTCGCCGAAATTGTCGATGACCTTGCAAAAAATCCAACAGACAGGAAAAGTGTGCGTATTCATAA
The DNA here is from genome assembly GCF_050896295.1 of Neisseria sp. SLRRB23. Classification (NCBI taxonomy): domain Bacteria; kingdom Pseudomonadati; phylum Pseudomonadota; class Betaproteobacteria; order Neisseriales; family Neisseriaceae; genus Neisseria; species Neisseria sp. SLRRB23. The sequence goes on along the minus strand of NZ_JBPBFH010000045.1, from coordinate 9,400 downwards.
CCATCTGGAAAACAAGCTAAAACGCGCCGAAATAGTGGAATAAATACACAATCAGCAAAACGATCGGGATAAACAGCAACATGGTTTGCCGTTTCAAATCAAACTCTTGCTTAAGATGATGCTTGATGGTGTCAAAAAGGACGAATTTGAACAGAAACGTCGCTTCGCAGGCAAGAATGATGCCGTTGATTAAGTGTTGCGCCGCATCTTTAGGCGGATTGGCGGCGAAAACGGCAAGCGTCGCCAAGGGGATGAGGCAGACGGCGAGCCAGCGGACAAGCAGGTTTCGGAACATCGCAAGGCTTTCAAACAAAAAAAGCAAAACGCCATTATCGCCTCAAGAACGAACCTTGTCTAACGGCAGCATCGGGCATAGACTGTCGGCAATGCCGTCTGAAACGCGCATCAAAAGGAGAAATACATGAACAAAACCAAACAGGACATTTTTGAATACAACCGCCGCTGGGCAGAAGAACAGTTGCAGCACAACCCTCATTTTTTTGAGACGCTCTCCGCAAATCAAACGCCTGACTACCTCTACATCGGCTGTTCCGACAGCCGCGTTACTGCCGAAGAAATGATGGGCATGAAGCCAGGCGAGGTATTCGTCCACCGCAACATCGCCAATATGGTCAACCCTCTAGACATCAATGCTGCCAGCGTGGTCGGCTATGCGGTCGATCATCTGAAAGTCAAACACATCGTCGTCTGCGGACACTACAACTGCGGCGGCATCAAAGCCGCCATGCAACCCTGCGACTACGGCGCGTTGAACCCGTGGCTGCGCAACATCCGCGACGTGTACCGGCTGCACCGCGAAGAGCTGGACGCGATTGACGACGAAAACATACGCTACGACCGTTTGGTCGAACTGAACGTTCAGGAACAATGTATCAACATCATCAAAATGGCGGAAGTCCAAAAACGCTATCTGAACGAGCATTATCCTACCGTCCACGGCTGGGTATTCGATATCCGCTCCGGTAGGCTGAAAGACCTGGGTATAGATTTCGAACGAATTTTGAAAGACATACAAAAAATCTACGACCTCACCGACAGACAATGGGCGGTTCCGCAAACCAAAATATAACGTCGGCACGCTTTCCGCTATAATCCGCATTTTCGCAACCCTGAAACATCATGCCGATTCCCAAAGCCTTTGCCCTCTTGGGCCCGACCGCCGGAGGAAAAACCGCGCTCGCCCTCAAAATCGCCGAAACCCTGCCGGTCGAAATCATCAGCCTCGATTCCGCGCTGGTTTACCGCGATATGGACATCGGCACGGCAAAACCGTCCGCCTCCGAACGCGCCTTTGTCCCACACCACCTTATCGACATCATCCCGCCTACCGAATCATACAGCGCCGCCCGCTTTGTCGAAGACTGCACGCGCTTGGTCGGGGAAATTTCCTCACGCGGCAGGTTTGCCCTTATTGTCGGCGGCACGATGATGTATTTCCACGCCCTTACCCAAGGTTTGAACGATTTGCCCGAGGCCGATGCCTGCCTGCGTGCCGACTTGGACGAACAAAAACAGATGTACGGCTTGGATTTTCTCTACCGCACCCTGCAAAAAGTCGACCCTGAAACAGCATGCCGTCTGAAACCGAACGACAGCCAGCGTATCGGACGCGCTTTGGAAGTTTATTACTTAACCGGCAAACCGATGAGTGCGCACCTCGGCAGACAAAGCCCCCATACGCTCCCTTTTGATTTGCATACCGCCGCCCTAATTCCCGAAAACCGCGCCCGCCTGCATGAAAACATCGCCCTGCGTTTCCACCTGATGCTTGAACAGGGCTTTATCGGCGAAGTAGAAAACCTGCGCCGCCTCTATCCCGGCCTGACCGCCGACTCCCCTGCCATACGCTGCGTCGGCTACCGTCAGGCATGGGAATATCTGGACGGAAAAACCGATTTCCCGGCATTTGTCGAAAAAGGCATTGCCGCCACCCGCCAACTTGCCAAACGCCAACTGACTTGGTTGCGCAAAACACCTTTAGACTGCGTTGCCGACCCGTTTTCAGACGGCACTTCAGGCACGCGCCTGATTGAGGCGGCAAAACGGTTTTTCGGTGTATAAACTATGCTGACCACGCCGCCGCTCGCCCCCAAAACCGTCGCCGCCCTACACCGTCTGGGCATACGCACGCTTGATGACCTGCGTCAGACCGGCGCGGTTCAAACCTTCTTGTTATTGAAGACATCAGGTTTGACCCTCACGAAAAGCACGCTGTGGCAGCTTGAGTCGCTGCTGGACGGCACGCCGCCGCAAGAAATGTCTCAAGCGCATAAAGCCCGCCTGCTTGCCGAGTTGAAAAACCATCCGCCCGTCGCCGCCTTTCCGCCTCAGGAAGAAATGGAACACTTCATGCGCGAAGCACTGCGCCAAGCAGAACAATCCGCCGCCGACGGCGAAATACCCGTCGGGGCAGTCATCGTTTCAGACGGCAAAATCATCGCATTGGCACACAACACCTGCATTGCCGACTGCAATGTCAGCCGACACGCCGAAATCAACGCCTTGGCACAGGCAGGCAGCGAAATGCAAAACTACCGCCTTGACGGATGCGACATATATATTACCCTCGAACCCTGCGCCATGTGCGCGTCCGCACTGATACAGGCACGAATCAGGCGCGTGATCTACGGTGCGGCAGAACCCAAAACCGGCGCGGCAGGCAGCATCGTCAACCTATTTGCCGACAAACGCCTCAATACGCACACCGCCATACGGGGCGGAATCCTGCAAGAAGAATGCCGCGCCGTATTAAGCCGTTTTTTTCAGAACAAAAGAAAAGGTTGAACCTATGACCGCCTTGCTCGTCATCCTCGCCCTCGCCCTGATAGCCGTCGGTACGGCGGGCATCGTTTACCCCGCCCTGCCCGGATTGGCATTGATGTTTGCCGGAACCTTGCTGCTCGCCTACTCCGGCGGCTACCAAATCTACGGCGCGGGCGTTTTGTGGACGGTCGGACTCATCAGCCTTGCCGGCATACTGACGGACTATATGGCAGGCATATGGGGGACAAAATATACCGGAGTGGGCAGGCTCGCCGTTCGAGGCGCATTGGCCGGCAGCATCATCGGCATATTTTTCTCCCTGCCCGGACTAATACTCGGCCCCTTTATCGGCGCGGCGGCAGGCGAACTCATCGACAGACGCAATATGCTTCAGGCAGGTAAAGCGGGCTTGGGTACACTGTTGGGACTTGTCATCGGTACGGCGTTCAAAATCGGCTGCGCCGTATCCATCTTGTTTATCCTGTTGGTGAAATACATCGCCTACCTGTTTTAACCCCTTCAGACGGCATACCGGCAAATTGCTATAATGCCGTCTGAACCCTTTTGACAAACACCATTATGGCAAACCAAAGACCTATCTACGGCTTCCACGCCGTCAATGCCCGTTTGTGGCAAAACCCCAAATCCATCGTCGAACTCTACATCCAAGAAGGCAAATCAGACGCACGCACGCGCGAAGTGTTGGAAAAGGCGGCAAACGAAAACATCCGCATATATTTTGCCGATGCCGACCGCCTCAACGCCATCAGCAAAGGCGCGCGCCATCAGGGTGTGGTCGGATTTATCGATGCCTCCAAAAACCACGTCCACCTCGAAGACGTATTGGAAAACCTCAGCGAACCGCCGCTGCTGCTGATACTCGACGGCATCACCGATCCGCACAACCTCGGCGCATGCCTGCGTACCGCCGACGCAATGGGCGTACACGCCGTCATCGCACCGAAAGACAAAAGCGCGGGGCTGAACGCCACCGTCAGCAAAGTCGCCTGCGGCGCGGCGGAAACCGTCCCCTACATCACCGTAACCAATCTCGCCCGCACCCTGCGCGAGCTGAAAGAATACGGCATCTGGATTATCGGCACCGACATGGGCGGCGACGCCGACCTTTACCATTGCGATTTGCCCGACAGCGCGGCATGGGTGATGGGCAACGAAGGCGACGGTATGCGCCGCCTGACGCGCGAATATTGCGACATGCTGGTGTCCATACCCATGTTCGGCACGGTCGAAAGTATGAACGTCTCCGTGTCTGCCGGAATGGTATTAAGTGAAACCCGCCGACAACGCGTATTGAAAAACGAAAAAGCGTAAGCCTCAAAAACAATGCCGTCTGAAACAGGGATTCTGTTTCAGACGGCATTCATTTTCAAAATCAGTGTTCCAAGTGGTCGGTANCAAACTTGACCGCCGCCTCGGTTTTATCTTCGGGCAAGACCAAATTCAGCAAGACTGCCGTAATGCCGCCGCCGGAAATAGAGTTTTGGAACAAGACGGGCAGGTTTTTAAACACTTCCGGCTCAAACCCCACGCCCAAGCCCAAACCGACCGAAGTTGCCGCAATTACCGCTTCGCGCCTGCGGATGCCGTGACTGACCAAAATCCGCACGCCCGCAATCGCAATCAAGCCGAACATCAAAACCATCGCGCCGCCCAACACCGGACTCGGAATCGTCGTAAACGCGCGACCGACAACGGGGAACAGACCCAACAGCACCAAAATCACGGCAATATATTTGCCCACATGACGCGAAGCCACGCCGGTCATCTGAATCACGCCGTTGTTTTGCGCAAACGTCGTCAGCGGCAGCGAACCCAAAGCCGTCGCAATCACCGACACCAAGCCGTCAGCCAACACGCCGCCGCGCAAGCGTTTGGTGTATTCCTCGCCTTCAATCGGCTGATCGGACACCATTGCCGTCGCCGTCAAATCGCCGACCGCCTCAAACACGCTCAACAGGAAAATCGCGCCCGCCACAACAAACGCGTGCCAGTCGAAAGCAAAACCGTATTTAAACGGTACGGGCAGCGTAACCAGCGGCAGGTTTTGCAGCGCGGAAAAATCCACCTTGCCCAAAAACAGCGCGACAATGTAGCCGGCAATCAGCCCGACCGCGATACCGCTCATCCGCAGCAGCGGATTTTTCATGCAGTTGAACACCAGCACAATCAGCAGCACCAGCGAAGCCAGCCCCAAGTTTTCCATCGAGCCGAACGTGCCGTCCGCCTTCGCGCCGAAGCCGCCGCCGAAATCGGCAATGCCGACGTGTACCAAACTCAGGCCAATGAGCATCACGACCACGCCGCTNACCGTCGGCGTAATCACTTTTTTCAAATATGGCAAAAGCCACGCCGAGAAACACACCAAAAACGCGCCGACAAACGATACGCCCAAGAGCGTCGAAATCATCGCATCCTTAGTCAAACCACCCTCTTTCATACCTGCGCCGAGCGCAATCATGACGGTAACGAACGAGAAATTCACCGACTGGATGGACAGCATCCCCGAACCGACCGGCCCGAAGCGGTTAACCTGCAAATAAGTGCCGACACCCGACGCAACCATCGCCATCGACACGAGATACGCCGTCATTTCCACCGGCAGTTCCAGCGCGCCGCCCACAATCAGCGCGGGCGTAATCATCGGCACAAAAATCGCCAAAAGATGGGTAACGGCACTCAAGAGCGCATTACCGAACGGCGGCCTGTCTTCCAAACCGTACACCAAATCAGGCGAATCCGCCTGTTTTTTCATTGTTTCAGCCATTAGAGTCTTTCTATCCGTTGTCAAACGTTAAAAAATTTTAAGAACGAAATTGTAACGAATCAAAGATTCCTTATCAATTCAAATCCTCATGTGCAAAAACACCACCGGTTGTCCGAATTCAAATTTCTTTGAATTTCCGCACCGGACAGTCCTTCATTTTCAGAGAGCCTTCATGCGCTTAACACATTTTAATCCTCAACGGCGCATCCACTGCTTAAACCCAATAATTTCATGATTATAAAAAATATTATTTATTAAGATATGATAGAACTTAAGCCTTAGAACCAACCGTGCGACCGATATGTTTCACACAAACAACAAAGTAAGCTACAATCCGAAGCATAATCGACCTCACTCAATGAATAAAAGGTTTCCGTATGTTACAAGGTAGCTTGGTTGCCCTGATTACCCCGATGAATCAAGACGGCAGCATCCATTACGAACAACTCCGCGATTTGATCGACTGGCATATCGAAAGCGGTACCGACGGCATCGTCGCTGTCGGCACGACAGGCGAATCCGCCACCCTCTCCGTCGAAGAACATTTAAGCGTAATCGAAGAAACGGTCAAACACGTCAACAAGCGCGTCCCCGTCATCGCAGGTACCGGCGCCAACAACACCCTTGAAGCCATCGCACTTTCGCAAGCCGCCGAAAAAGCCGGTGCAGACTTCACTCTCTCCGTCGTCCCCTATTACAACAAGCCCTCCCAAGAAGGCATTTACCAACATTTCAAAACCATCGCCGAAGCCACTTCGATTCCGATGATTATCTACAACGTGCCCGGCCGTACCGTCGTCAGCATGACTAACGACACCATCCTGCGCCTTTCAGAAATCCCCAATATCGTGGGCGTTAAAGAAGCCAGCGGCAACGTCGGCAGCAACATCGAACTCATCAACCGCGCCGCCGAAGGCTTCGCCGTCCTTTCCGGCGACGACCATACCGCCCTGCCGTTCATGCTGTGCGGCGGACACGGCGTTATTACCGTAGCCGCCAACGCCGCACCCAAGCTCTTTGCCGATATGTGTCGCGCCGCACTGCAAGGCGACATTGCCCTCGCACGCGAACTCAACAACCGGCTGATTCCGATTTACGACACCATGTTCTGCGAACCCAGCCCTGCCGCACCGAAATGGGCAGTATCCGCCCTGGGCAAATGCGAACCGCACATCCGTTTGCCGCTCGTTCCTCTGACGGAAGGCGGACAGGCAAAAGTCCGCGCCGCCCTGAAAGCCTCAGGACAACTTTAAATATAGCCATGCCGTCTGAAGCGTTCAGACGGCATAACGCAACAAACACTTTAATATCCATCACACAGGATGACACGATGACCCATATCAAACCTGTAATCTCCGCACTACTTCTCATCGGACTGACTGCCTGCACCGGCAGCAAAACCGAACAGCCCAAGCTCGACTACCAAAGCCAGTCGCACCGCCTGATCAAACTCGAAGTCCCACCCGATTTGAACAACCCCGACCAAGGCAACCTCTACCGCCTTCCTGCCGGTTCGGGAGCCGTCCGCGCCAGCGATTTGGAAAAACGCCGCACACCCGCCGTCCAACAGCCTGCCGATGCCGAAGTATTGAAAAGCGTCAAAGGTGTCCGCCTCGAGCGCGACGGCAGCCAACGCTGGCTCGTTGTCGACGGCAAATCACCGGCGGAAATATGGCCGCTCCTGAAAGCCTTCTGGCAGGAAAACGGCTTCGACATCAAGTCCGAAGAACCTGCCATCGGACAAATGGAAACCGAGTGGGCGGAAAACCGTGCCAAAATCCCCCAAGACAGCTTGCGCCGCCTATTCGACAAAGTCGGTTTGGGCGGCATCTACTCCACCGGCGAGCGCGACAAATTCATCGTCCGTATCGAACAGGGCAAAAACGGCGTTTCCGACATCTTCTTCGCCCACAAAGCAATGAAAGAAGTGTATGGCGACAAAAACAAAGACACGACCATGTGGCAGCCTTCCGCTTCCGACCCCAACCTTGAGGCCGCATTCCTGACGCGCTTTATGCAATATTTGGGCGTTGACGGACAGCAGGCGGAAAACGCATTAGCAAAAAAACCGACCCTTCCCGCCGCCAACGAAATGGCGCGTATCGAAGGCAAAAGCCTGATTGTCTTTGGCGACTACGGCAGAAACTGGCGGCGCACCGCGCTCGCCCTCGACCGCATCGGGCTGACCGTCGTCGGTCAAAACACCGAACGCCACGCCTTCCTGGTTCAAAAAGCCCCGAACGAAAGCAATGCAGTTACCGAACAAAAACCGGGGCTGTTCAAACGCCTACTGGGCAAAGGCAAAGCGGAGAAACCTGCCGAACAGCCGGAACTGATTGTCTATGCCGAGCCTGTCGCCAACGGCTCGCGCATCGTCCTGCTCAACAAAGACGGCAGCGCATATGCCGACAAAGACGCATCCACACTGTTGGGCAAACTCCATTCCGAACTGCGTTAAACCGTTCAAAACAAAAGCAGCTTCCCGTAAAGAAGCTGCTTTTTTTGCGTCAGACGGCAGGTTTCGTCAATCCGGACGCTTGGCCTGACTGTATTTTCCAATCGCTGCCGAAGCAAACCTGCCCGTACGGAAGTAAGCGCAAAAACGCGCTACACAAGTCGCGGCAAAATATCCTCAACCGCCTGAACCAACGCATCCGCCAAAGGCGGATCGAACGCACAATGCCCCGCCTGAACCACTCTCAACTCCGCTTCGGGAAAGGCTTTCGACAGCTCCCACGCACTCTGCATCGGCGTACACAAATCATACCGCCCCTGCACGATAATGGTCGGGATATGCCGTATTTTGCCGATATTGTTCAAAATCGCCCTATTGCCCTGCAACCAACCGCCGTTGACAAAATAATGGTTTTCCAAACGCGCGATTGCCAGTGAGGCATAAGCATCTTCATCCACTTCCTCCGGCTCGAAACGGATCAGATAGCTTTCCCAATCCGCCCAAGCCTTCGCGGCAGACAGGCACACTTCTTCATCTTGATGAAACAGCAACCCGTGATACGCCTCAATCAGCCGGTTCCGCCGATTTTCAGCAATCGGCGCGACAAATTTTTGCCATTGTTCCGGATAAATCCGGCTCACACCGCCCGCCTCGTTCAGCCACGCCGTTTCAGACGGCCTGCACAAAAATATCCCGCGCAATACCAATCCCTTTACCCTTTCCGGATGGGTTTGGGCATAAGCCAGCGACAAAGTGCTGCCCCACGAACCGCCGAACACCAGCCATTTTTCAATACCCAGCATTTCACGGACTTTTTCAATATCCGCCACCAAATCCCAAGTCGTATTGTCTTCCGCACAAGCATACGGGCGCGAACGTCCGCAACCGCGCTGGTCAATAATGACGATGCGGAACACATCGGGATTGAAAAAACCCCGACATTCAGGCGAAGCCCCCGCGCCCGGCCCGCCGTGTAAAAAAATGACCGGCACACCGTCGGGATTGCCCGACTCTTCCCAATAAATTTGATGAATTTCAGACACCTGCAAGTATCCGCTATAAAAAGGCTGTCTTATCTCATACATCATCTTCTCCTATATTGCTTCTGACAATCCGAACATCCCGACACGCGACATCCCGCACAAAACACAGGCCGCCCCGAAAGGCAAATTCCGAAAAATCGCGATATAGTGGATTAACAAAAATCAGGACAAGGCGACGAAGCCGTAGACAGTACAAATAAGTACGGAACCGATTCACTTGGTGCTTCAGCACCTTAGAGAATCGTTCTCTTTGAGCTAAGGCGAGGCAACGCTGTACCGGTTTTTGTTAATCCGCTATATTCCGCCATCTCTAAGATTTACAGCGATACACGG
>NZ_JBPBFH010000044.1:0-14099 GCF_050896295.1 Neisseria sp. SLRRB23 | reverse complement strand
AGATGTGTATAAGAGACAGGTCTTAAATATTCTATTTCTACCTTTTTACCAGTCCTACCAATCTTTTTTTATTGCGCTTGGTTGTTTGTTTGCACTGGTTAGAAAAATGCAAAGCTTAGATTTTAAATTACAAAATCATATTGTATTGTTAAATATAAAAAGTGCTTGGGCAGATAAAAAAGTATTTTTGATTAGGATAGTAGTGTCATGGTTGGCGGTAATGGAAATATGGATGTGTTTTATTTCGGAATCATCAACGTGGGTATGCGGTGCTTTTTGTTTAAATAGTGAAATATTGGAAAAAATTTTTCGTGGCTTTGGTTATTCTGGTAGTTTATATTTTTTATTTATATTGATGATTGATCTCAATAAGTTAAGAGAGAGTATTTGAATTTCATGTTTTGCTTGACTTAAACTCAAGGAGAGTAACAATGATTGGTAGTGGTGATACTAAACAATGCAAAAAATTTTGATATAAAGAATAATAAAAAAGAAAATAATAAATTAAATAGTAAATTATCCATACTACACCCCTTATGCATAAATTATAAGAAAATAATTAGTAATACAGCCTAGTGCAGACTACTTTTTTGCTGTTTCAATGCCTTTAAAAGCAGCCTACACCTTTTTCAGACGGCCTTTTTTCCTCCATCCTTACTTAACTATCACCCTGTCTTTCAAAGTCTTCAACACATTCTTCACGGTGTTAATCCTGACTTCGATATTTTCCATCTCGGTTGTAAATCTTAACTTATCCGCTCCAGCCAGCCGGTATTTTTTATCTGTCTGAATCAGCAGGATGATTTCTGTCGGGTCGATTTGGTGGTGTTTACCAAAGGTAATGGTTACGGCTTCGCCGGTGGCGTCGATGGCGTCTATACCCAATTCTTTTGCGGCGAGCCGCAGGTGGTGGCTTTCGATGAGGGTTTTGACGGGTTGTTCTGGCAGGCCGAAGCGGTCGACGAGTTCTTCGTGTATGGCGTTGATTTGCTGAACGGTTTCGCATACGGCAAGGCGTTTGTAGAGGACGAGGCGCTCGTGGATGTCGGGGCAGTAGCTTTCAGGCAACAGAGCGGGGCTGTGCAGTTTGATTTCGGTGGTGATGCCCAATGGCGCGTCAAGGTCGGGCTGGCGGCCTTTTTTGAGGTCGCGCACGGCTTGTTTGAGCATTTCGGTGTAGAGCGTGAAGCCGACCTGTATCATTTCGCCGGATTGTCCTTCGCCGAGGATTTCGCCTGCGCCGCGGATTTCCAAATCCTGCATGGCAAGGGTGAAACCTGCGCCGAGTTCGTCTGCCGCCGCGATGGCGTCGAGGCGTTTTTCTGCGTCTTTGGTGATGTATTCGGGCGTGAGCAGGTAGGCGTAGGCTTGGTGGTGGCTGCGGCCGACGCGCCCGCGAAGCTGGTGCAGTTGCGCCAGTCCGAATTTGTCGGCGCGGTTGATGATGATGGTGTTGGCGTTGGGGATGTCGATGCCGGTTTCGATGATGGTGGAGCAGAGCAACACGTTGAATCTTTGCTGCAAAAAGTCGCGCATCACTTGCTCCAGTTCGCGCTCACGCAGTTGTCCGTGCGCCACGCCGATGCGGGCTTCGGGCAGCAGGGTTTCCAGCCGCTCGCGCATGTTTTCGATCGTATCCACTTCATTGTGCAGGAAAAACACCTGCCCACCGCGCTTGAGTTCGCGCAATACGGCTTCGCGCACGCTGCCTTCGCTGAACGGTTTGACAAAGGTTTTGACGGCAAGGCGGCGGCTCGGGGCAGTGGTAATCAGCGAGAAGTCGCGCAGGCCTTCGAGTGCCATGCTGAGGGTGCGCGGAATCGGCGTGGCGGTCATGGTGAGGATGTCGACATTGGCGCGCAGGCGTTTGAGCTGCTCTTTCTGGCGCACGCCGAAACGGTGTTCTTCGTCGATAATGACTAAACCTAAGTTTTTGAATTTTATGTCATCCTGTACCAGCTTGTGCGTGCCGATAACGATATCGACCGTGCCATCCGCCATGCCTTCCAGCGCGGCTTTGGTGGCTTTGCTATTGTTGAAACGCGAAAGACTGGCAACTTTCACGGGGAAATCGGCGAAACGGTCGGCGAAGTTTTGCTCGTGCTGCTCGACCAGAAGCGTGGTCGGTGCGAGTACGGCGACCTGTTTGCCACCCATTACCGCCACAAACGCGGCGCGCAGGGCGACTTCGGTTTTGCCGAAGCCGACATCGCCGCACACAAGACGATCCATCGGCTTCGCCTGTGTCAGGTCTTTAATCACGGCAGCGATGGCTGCGGCCTGGTCTTCGGTTTCTTCGTAGCCGAAGCCGTCGGCAAACGCCTGATAATCCAGCTCGTTGATTTCAAACTTGTGTCCCGATTGAGCGGCGCGTTGGGCGTAGAGGTTGAGCAACTCTGCGGCGGTGTCGCGCGCTTTTTCGGCAGCTTTGCGCTTCGCTTTGTTCCATGCGCCGCTGCCGAGCTTGTGCAGGGCGACGTTTTCATGCGCCTGACCGGAGTAGCGGCTGATTAAATGCAGTTGAGAAACAGGCACATAAAGCTGCGCTTCGTCCGCATATTCGAGCAACATCATTTCGTTGGTTTCGCCGCCCAAATCCATCGTCACCAAGCCCATATACCGCCCGATGCCGTGTTCTTCGTGCACAACAGGATCACCGATATTGATTTCGGCAAGGTCGCGCAACAAGCCGTCTGAAACGGCGGCGTGTTTCTTACGGCGGTTGTGGGCGCGCGAACGGGCGACGTATTGGTAGAGGTCGGATTCGGTGATGACGGCGATGGCACTTTGGTCGGCAACCGCTTTTCCCTCTCCCCAACCCTCCCCCACGGGGGAGGGAGCAGGCTGCTGTCGGATTTGCCCGTGCAGATTACTTGTACCGAGGGGCAGGCTGCTTTCGGTTGAAACGGCGGCTGCTTTCAGGCCGTCTGAAACGGCGGCGGCACTTTGTTCCCTCTCCTGTGGGAGAGGGCTAGGGAGAGGGTTTGTTGCGGATACGGAAAATTCGGTTTGAGCAGCAACTGCTTTGCACTCTCCCCAACCCTCCCCCACAGGGGAGGGGGCAGGTTGCTGTCGGATTTGCCCGTGCAGACTATTTTCGATGGGGTACAGGCTGCTTTTGGTTTTCAGGCCGTCTGAAACGGCGGCTGCACTTTGTTTCCTCTCCTGAGCGAGAGGGCTAGGGAGAGGGTTTGTTGCGGATGCGGAAAATTCGGTTTGGTCGGCAACCGCTTTGCCTTCTCCCTCGGAGGTGGGAATAGTTTGCTGTTGGCTTGAAGATTGCAGTCCGCCCAGTTTGAATCCGTAAGCCAACGGCGCGACCGTAATCATCAGCGGCTCGTGCGCCGATAAAAAGCCCTGCCAGTCGGACACAGGTTTGGCTTTCAAGCCGTTTTGCTGCAAGAAACCGAGCATGGTTTCGCGCCGTCCCAAACTTTCGGCGCACAGCAGAATCCGTCCTTCAAATGCCGTCTGAAAGTCCTTCAATGCCTGCAACGGCTCGTCGGCTTGGCGGTTGACGGCAAGGTCGGGCAGGGCGTGTTCCTTGCCGGAAACATCGGGCAGAACTTGTCCGTAGTTTTTCAGACGGCCTGCGAATACGTCGGTAGAGAGATACAAATGCTGTGGAAGCAAAGGCGGATAGGTTTCATCGCCCTGTGCCATGGCGTAACGTGATTTGACGTCGCTCCAAAAGCGGTTTGCCTCGGCGTGAACATCGCCCAAAGAGACAAACAGCGCATCTTCGCCGATATAGTCAAACAGCGTTTCCAGCTCGTTTTCAAAAAACAGCGGCAGATAATATTCCACGCCTGCGCCGAAGTGGCCGTTGCTGACGGCTTTGTACACGGCGGCATTGTTCGGATTACCGTCGACTTCCTCGCGGAAGCGGCTGCGGAAAATCTTTTGCGCCCCGCTGTCGGTGGGGAATTCGTGCGCTGGCAGCAGGCGGATTTCGGAAACGGGGGAGATGGTGCGCTGCGTGTCCGTGTCAAAGGTTTTGATGCTTTCGATTTCATCGTCGAACAAATCGATGCGGTAAGGCATCTCGCTGCCCATCGGGAATAAATCCACAATGCCGCCGCGCACGGCAAACTCGCCCGCCGCGACAACATGGGAAACATGGTTGTAGCCCGCATCCACTAAATCGGTTTTCAGACGGCCTATATCCAAAGTCTGCCCCGTTTTCAGCCAAAACGTGCGCCCTGCCAGAAACGGCACAGGTGGCAGCTTCTGCATCGCCGTGGCAACCGGTACGAACAACACGTCCGCCGCGCCGCTTTTAATCTGCCATAACGCCGACAGACGCTCCGACACCAAATCCTGATGCGGCGAAAAACGCTCGTAAGGCAGCGTTTCCCAGTCCGGCAGGAAGACCGCCGTATCGTGCGGACGGAAAAACCGCCATGCCGTCTGAAGGCGCAACGCCTGTTCCGCATCTTGGGTCAGCACGACTTTGAGCCGCTTATGCGGCAGATAACGCGCCAAAGCCAGCGGCAGCGAGCCTTGAGACAGATTAAGCCAACGGGATTTTTCACGGGGTTTGGGAATAGGATAGGTCATGGCGCGGAAATATTTTAGATACGGAGGCAAACGGCAATTTTAACACGATGGCGATAATCTGATGCCGTCTGAAAGATTGATTAGCATGAAAACAGTGAAGCGAATTGTTAGCTGCCATACTTTGTGGTAAATTTTAGAAACTAAACTCTAAATTATGGGCAGCGGTTTGATAAAACTGTCCGTTAATAGAAATTAACCGGAAAATATGATGACACACACTGAATCAAGCGCGCAGCCGTCAACCATGGACACGGCTGCTTTTTTAAAGCACATCGAATCCGCATTCCGCCGCATTTTTTCAGACGGCATCAATCTCATGCAATACCTGCCCGAAGACAAATGGCTTGCCTTGAAGCAGGCTGGTTTGCTGTTGTCCTTCCTCGACAAAAAACACGGCGGCCGCAGGGGCAGCCAGTTTGAAATTCAGGAAGTATTGCGAATTGCGGGGCATTACGGCGTGCCCGTTACCCTGCGTACCGGCATCGAAGGCGCGCTGGTGTTGCAGCCCCTGCAAGAATTCGGCGACGAAGCGCAAGTCGCGCAAGGTTTGGACATGGTTTTCAAAGGCGAGGGCGGCGGTTTGGGCATTACCGAACCTGAAACCTCCGGTGCGGCGATTGCACGCGAAATGCAGTCCTACTACGAATATACCGACGAACAAACCATTTACGTCAATGCCGCGAAATACTGGCAGGGCAACTCGCAAAGTGACTTCCTCCTAGTCGCCGCCAAAGAACGCAAAAACGGCAAACTCTCCAAAGTCATCAACCTGCTGCTCGTTCCTAAACAATACATCCGCTACGAAGCCCTCACATCCGAAGGCTTGCGCGCCGTCCGTTACGCCGTCAACCACATTGATGCCCAAATGCCTGCCGCTGCCGTCATGAAACTCTCTCCGAGCGACGCCGCCGGTTTGCGCGCGTTCCAAAACATCTTTATCCGCAGCCGCCTGCAACTGATCGGCATGACGCACGGCATTATGGAATACATCCTTGAAAACCTGAACCGATACGTCTGCAACGACATCAAATTCGTCGATTACGAACGCTGCGAAATCCAACGCCGCTATCAGGTTTCCGAGATTCTTTACCGCTACGTCTGCCATTCCGTTTCGCCCGTTGCACCAGTCGCCCATCAATTAATGGAGGCAAACATCGTCAAAACCCTCGCCACGGAATACACTTACGCCGCCGCGCAAATGTTGCAAAAACTCTTGGGCGCGAAGGGTTTTGAACGCGGACACACCGCCAGCAATATCGCTATCGACATCCGTCCCTTCACGATTTTTGAAGGTCCGAACGATATGCTTTATGCCGAAATTTACGACCAGTTCGTCCGCGCTACCGCCGAAGAAAAAGAAGCAGGCATTAAGTTGGACAAAAACCAAACCCTGCTCGACCGCCTGCAAACCGATGCCCGCTTTGCCGCCGTTGCCCGCGACTACACTTTGCCCGAAGACATCCGCAGCTTCCTGCAGGAACACACCCTGACCGACGCCTGCGCCCTGCAAAAAGTCTTCATCGGCAAAATCATCGCCCGACTCTTTGTCTTCGTACAGGCAGAACACGAAGACACCGCAGCCTTCCTGCTGAACGACATCCGCAAAGACATATTGGACTGCCGATATTGCGGATAGTAATGATTGGGTATGGGTTGGCGTTGAAGTGCAGTTGCTTTCAGACGGCATGCTAAGGCATCGTCAATGTCGGAGTCAGATGAAGGTTTGTATTGAATTTTAAAGAATGACGGATGATGGCGTAATTTTTGAAGGTTATCTCGCAGGGCAGGGGAGATTCAAAAATACACCGGCTCGGCAAGGGCAATAAAAAAGCCTTGAAACTGTTGAATTTCAAGGCTTTATTCGTATTACAGGATACTGCTGAAAATAGGGTATGGTGGAGGCGGGGGGAATCGAACCCCCGTCCGAAAGTCCTCTACAAAGCGTTCTACATACTTAGTCGTATCTATTTGGAATCTTATCCCCGTCATGCCGACCGACAGGCCTTCAGGGAACCAGTTACCTTAAGTCTCATTTCTTGCCAAGTAACCCGGCAGGAAACCAGTCAATGTAAGATGACGTTGCTGTGGCTTTCGCCACACAGCCCATTGACCGACTGCTGCAACGGCTAGCCTTAAGCGGCTAAAGCGTAAGTTTCGTCGTTTGCGACTATTTGAATTCAGTGTTTTACGGGAATCTGAGACCCCGGTATGCCCGCATCTGCTTCGCAACCCCCGTCGAAACCAAGGTCGCCCCCAGAAATGGTTTGCAAATTATACGGATATTGTGCGGTGCTGCCAAGTCTGTCGGAGAAATTTGTCAGTCTTGCTGCCTTAATTTGCGTTTGAGCAGGATGCGGACGCAGCCGTCGTTGCCTTCCCGCGGTTCGACATAGGCGAGTACCTCAGGGTGCTGCATCAGCCAGTTGCGGGTCATATTTTTGAGTACGGGTGTGTAGCCTTTGGAACCTAATCCGCTGCCGTGGATGATTTCTCCGCATACACCGCGTTTTTGGGTGAACTCGATGAATTCGTTGAGGATTTTTTGGGCTTCTTCTTGGTTGTAGCCGTGCAGGTCGACATCGGTAACGACGGGATAGTATC
Source organism: Neisseria sp. SLRRB23 (assembly GCF_050896295.1). Lineage (NCBI taxonomy): Bacteria > Pseudomonadati > Pseudomonadota > Betaproteobacteria > Neisseriales > Neisseriaceae > Neisseria > Neisseria sp. SLRRB23. Next base: position 6,938 of record NZ_JBPBFH010000044.1, on the reverse strand, counting down.
CGTTTTTCAGGCGTTGGATGTCATTTTTTCCCTGTCCGTTTTTGCTGAAGCTGGTAGGCGGTTCATTGTATGTGCTGCCGATGTAGAAATAGTTTTCTTCGTCGGTGCGGTTATCTTTAGGACGGACTTTGATGGGGGTTTTGTCGGGCGGTGCATAATATTGTTGCCGGTTTTTTAATGGGGAGACTTGTCCGACTGCTTGTGAAAAATCCAAATCCTGTTCTTGTTTTTGCTTGTGTTTTTCGGCTTCCTGTTTTTCTGCCGCTTCTTTTTTGGCCTGTTTGCCCAGTTGTTTGAGGATGTTTTGGAAGTCGGTATTCATGTTTTTTCCTGTTATTGGTTTTGTCGTTATTTTGGCTTGAAAATGTGATTGTAGGGGAATTTGTTTGGGCTTGCCAGGATGGGCTTACGGCGGTTGGACGATGCCGTCTGAAAGTGGTTCAGACGGCATCAGGCGGTTTGGGCGGTATGATGTTTATTTTTTGGAGGTTAATTGGTCGAGCATGCCGCCGTCGGCGAAGTAGGTTTTCATGATTTTTTCCCAGCCGCCGAATTTTTCTTCGGGAGAGAAGGTGTCTAAGTCTGGGAAGTCGGCTTTGTGCCGTGCCAATACTTCGGCGTTACGCGGGCGCAGGTAGAGTGAGGCGGCGAGTTCTTGCGCCGGTTCGCTCCAAAGGTATTCGAGATAGGATTGGGCGGCTTCCTGTGTGCCTTTTTTTCCGACGACGCTGTTTACGACGGCAACGGGGCTTTCGGCGGAAATGGTGTAGCTGGGATAAACAATCTCGAATTGTCCTTTTGTCAGTTTTTTGCTGACGTAGTTGGCTTCGTTTTCAAAAGTGATGAGTACGTCGCCGATGTTTCGTTGTGTGAAGGTGGTGGTGGCGGCTCGTCCTCCGTTTTCAAAAACGGGGGTGTTTTTGAGAATGGCTGCAACGAGTTTTTGGGTTTCCTGTTCGTTGCCGTTGGTTGCTTTCAAGCCGTAGCCGTACGCGCCGAGGAATGCATAGCGTCCGTTGCCTGTGGTTTTCGGATTGGCGATGACGATTTTAACACCGTTTTTGGCAAGGTCGTTCCAGTCGTGGATTTGTTTCGGATTGCTTTTTCGGACAAGGAAAACCATGGTGCTGGTGTAGGGGGCGGCATGGTCTGGGAGGGCTTGTTTCCAGCCTTTTTGTACCAATCCTTTTTTTTCGAGCAGGTCGATATCGGAGGATTGGTTCATGGTGACGACATCGGCTTGAAGGCCGTTGGCTACGGATAATGCCTGTTTGCTGGAACCCCCGTGGGACTGTTGGATGCTGACGGATGTGCCGGGATGTTTGGATTGGTATTCTTTGATAAATAATGGGTTGTATTCTTTGTAGAAATCCCGTGCCACATCGTATGAGGCATTGAGCAGGGCGATGGTTTTACCGTTGGATTCGGTATTTGCCGGGATATTTTGCCCTGACGGATTATCTGGGTTTGCAGAGGGGCTGCATGCGGTGAGCAGGGCTGCGGTATAGAGTGCAGGTGCGTAGGTTTTCATGTGCGTATCCTGTCGGTTGGTGGATACGGCAACTCTATACGGCTATTGGTGTTTGTGGAAATAATGTTTGATTTGAAGATTATCAGTTTTGGTTATAAGGAGTAGTCAGAGGTGTTTCCGCATCAGTTCGCATTTGATTTTGATGCTTGAGTCAAGCTGCAATATTGCGGAACCGAGTGATTCGTAGCGGTTGATGAGGTAAAACGGGATGGAGTTGAGCGAGGCATAGAGTTTTAGGAAACTCAGACCGGACTGGCGGGCAATGGTTTCTGCCTGATGAAGCAGCGAAGTACCCAGCCCCAGATTATGGAACAAGGGGTGGACGTAAAGTGCGTCAAGCTGCGCTTCGCGACAGTCGATTTGGAAAAAGCCTTGAATGTTGCCTTTATATTCTGCGACCCAAAGTGCTTTATCGGGATCTGAAATGGTCGGTAGGTAGCTGTCTGTATTGAGCAGGCCTTCCCATACTTGCAGGGCCTGTTCGTTGTAGCTGCGGATGCAGGTGTATTGGACAGAGTGCAGGTGGACGTTGAAGATATCGTTGCAGTCTTGTATGGTAGCGGGGCGTAACAGTGTCAACAGGCTCATGGCGGTATATTAGCAAGGTTGGCGTATGGATTGTCGGCAGACTTAGGCTGCCGGCGTTCCGATTATAAAGACTGGTGTAGGATTTTTGTTTGCAGGAATACGGAGTCGGAGTCAGTTCCCAATATGGTGAAATGCCCCATTTTCCGACCTTTCCGCGCGGCTTTTTTGCCGTAAAGATGCAGATGTGCATTCGGATGGCTTTGCAGCGGCAGCCATTTGGGTTCGCCGCCGTCTTCCTGCCAAACGTCGCCCAAAATATTCGCCATGCAGCATGAAGAAAGCAACTTGGTATCAGCAGGCGGCAGGTTGCACATAATGCGTACCTGTTGCTGGAACTGGTCTATTGCGCAGGCATCTATCGTATGGTGTCCGGAATTGTGCGGGCGCGGCGCGATTTCGTTGACGACCAATTCATGCGTGTCGCCGACGACGAACATTTCCACCGCCAACACGCCGACATAATCCAATTCGTCCGCTAAGCGTTGTGCCATTTGCCGCGCCTGTTGCTGCACGTCGGCACTCAGCCGCGCGGGGACGATGGAATAAGCCAAGATGCCGTTTTCGTGGATGTTTTCGGCGGGGTCGAAGGTTTGCACGTTGTCATTGTTCAGACGGCATACGATAACGGAAATTTCGCCGCGTAAATCCACCATTTTTTCCAAAACGCAATCCACGCCGCCGTGTTCGGTAAACGCAGCTTTGAGTTCATCCACCGTTTTGACGCGGATTTGACCTTTTCCGTCGTAGCCCAACGTAGCCGTTTTCAGGATGCCGGGCAAAAATTGCGCGCTTGCTTCGTTGATGTCGTCTGAACGGCAAATCGCTTGATACGGCGCGGTTTGCAATCCCGCTTTGCGTATCCACGCTTTTTCCTCAATACGGTTTTGCGCGATAGCAACGCAGTCGCCGCTGGGGGAAACGTTGGTATGCTTTGCCAGAAAACGCATCGCGTCGGCATTGACGTTTTCAAATTCGGTGGTAACTGCCGCGCATTTTGCCAACTCGTCCAAAGCGGCTTGGTCGTCAAATGGCGCGCACAAATGGCGGTCGGCAAATTCCGCCGCCGGAGCGTTCGGATCAGGGTCGAGAACGGTTACTTTGTAGCCCATGGTTTTGGCGGCAACGGTAAACATTCTGCCTAATTGGCCGCCGCCGAGGATGCCGAGCATGGCGGGCGGGAGGATGGGGGGGTTATTCATAGCGGTTTAATTTGTCTGTGTTCTACTGTTTATTTCAGGTTGTCTGAAACCGTTAATCCGTCGTTCCTGTGCAGGCGGAAATTTAGGCCTCAATCTTTTGGAAATATTTAGAGATTCCCGTCATTTCAAATTTCTGGATTCCCGCTTGCGTGGGAATGATGCGGTAAAGGTAGTTGTTTTAATCAAACGATTGCTGCTTATTGTTTGGATTTTCAGACGGCCTGTTGATTCCTTAAAGGCTGTCTAAAAACGCCAAGTTTACCTATCCAACCCTTCCTGCACCATCTGCGCCGCCCGAACCACTGCTCGGGCTTTGTTTTGCGTTTCCTGCCATTCTGATTCAGGATTGGAGTCGGCAACTACGCCTGCGCCGCTTTGGACGAAGAGGGTATTGTTTTTAATCACGGCGGTGCGGATGGCGATTGCCAAATCCATGTCGTTGTTGAAGCCCCATACGCCGACGGCACCGCCGTAGATGCCGCGTTTGCTGGGTTCGACTTCTTCGATGATTTCCATGGCACGGACTTTTGGCGCGCCGGAGAGTGTGCCGGCGGGGAACGTGGCGGCGAGGATGTCCATGTTGGTCATACCGTCTTTCAGACGACCTTCGACGTTAGAGACGATGTGCATCACATGGGAGTATTTTTCAATCACCATTTTGTCGGTTACTTTGACTTCGCCTGTTTTGCTGATGCGGCCAACGTCGTTGCGCCCTAAATCAATCAACATGACGTGTTCGGCGATTTCTTTGGCGTCGCTTAATAAGTCTTGTTCGTTGGCAAGGTCTTCGGCAGGGGTTTTGCCGCGCAGGCGCGTGCCGGCGATGGGGCGTACGATGACGTCGTCGCGTTCGCGGCGGACGAGGATTTCGGGGGAGGAGCCGACGATGTGGAAATCGCCGAAATCGTAGTAGAAGAGATAGGGCGAAGGGTTGAGCGTGCGCAGGGCGCGGTAGAGGGCGAGCGGGCTGTCGGTGAATTCCATGCTCATGCGCTGGCTGGGGACGACCTGCATACAGTCGCCTGCGAAGATGTAGTCTTTGATTTTATCGATGCAGGCTTTGAACGCCTCTTCTCCGAACCCGCTGACGGCTTCGGTTTTCCTGCTGCCGAGCGAGAGCGGGATGGCGCAGCTTTGGCGCAACTGGGTGCGGATATCTTCGAGGCGTTCGCGGGCGCGTTCGTAGCCGTCGGGCTGCGAGGGATCGGCATAAACGATGAGGTGGATTTTGCCGCTCAAATTGTCGATAACCGCCAACTCTTGCGACAGCATCAGCAAGATGTCGGGCGTGCCGAGCGGGTCGGCTTTGGCGCTGTTTTTCAGGCGGTGGGCGAAATGCTCGAAATTGTAGATGGTTTCGTAACCGAAGTAGCCGACCAGTCCGCCGGTAAAGCGCGGCAGGCTTGGGATTTCGGGTGTTTTGAAACGGTTGTGGAAAGCTTCGATAAAGGGCAGGGGGTTGCCGTCGTGTTGCTCGACAATTTCGCCGTTTTGATAAACATCGACGTGTTTGCCGCTGGCTTTGAGATAGTGGCTGCAAGGCAGGCCGATAAAGGAATAGCGGCCGAAACGTTCGCCGCCGACAACGGATTCGAGCAGGTAGGTATAGGGGCGGTTGGCGAGTTTGAGATAGAGGGAAAGCGGCGTATCCAAGTCGGCAAGGAGTTCTTGCACGAGCGGGATGCGGTTGTAGCCTTGGGTGGCTTGGGCTTGGTATTCTTGTTTGCTGATCATTTCTGCTTTCCCAAAAGGCGGTTTCGGACGGCATGATAAGGGGTGCGAGTATAGCATTTTATCGGAATTGTTGACAGTCTGACCGGAGATGCCGTCTGAAAAAAGACGGGCTTACGGCTTTGTTTTGCGCTGCCGGTATTGTTTCCATTTAAACAGATAACCTGTGGTTACGGGAATCAGGGCTAAGATGGTTTTGAACGTCCATGATGCATACCAAGGTAAAGAATCAGGTGCGACCGATTGATTCAGATACGGCCACCAACAGGCAGTCAGGCAGCCGAGCAGCAGCGGCCAGATATGCCGGCTGAGGTTTTTTTGCCAAAGGAGGAATGATGCGGTAGACCAAAGCAGGGTAAGGGCAGTGATTTTTAACACGGTATAAGCATCCGCTCCAAACAGGGCGGCGAGAAAATACGTACCGGCAATCCAGAGGACGGCAAGTATCAGGACGATGATTTCTTCAGGTCGTTTGAACATTTTTTTTCTTCCTATTTGATTTCAGACGGCATTGCCGTTCTGTTTGGTTTCCAGCAGCTCCCAGCGTTCCAGCTTTTCCAAAAGCAGTGTTTCGATTTCTTCGGCGCGGTTTTGCAATGCACCTGCTTTTTCGTAATCTTTGAAAATTTCAGGATCGGAAAGTTGGGTATTGATTTCAGCCTGTTCGGCTTCCAAAGCGGCGATTTCGTCGGGCAGGGCATCGAGTTCGCGCTGTTCTTTGTAGGAAAGTTTGACCGTGCGGTTGGCTTTGGGCTTTTCTTTGGCGGGTTCGACATCGGATGCTTTGGGTGCGGATGCCGTCTGAATTTTCTCTTCGCGTGATTTTGCGTCGATATAGTCCTGATAGCCGCCGATGTATTCTTTCAGACGGCCTTGTCCTTCGAAAACAATGCTTTGGGTAATCACGTTATCAAGGAACATACGGTCGTGCGAGACGAGGAATACCGTACCTTGGTAATCGCGCAGCAGGTCTTCGAGCAGCTCTTGACTGTCGATGTCCAAGTCGTTGGTCGGTTCGTCCAAAACCAGAATATTAGCAGGACGGGTAAAGAGTTTTGCCAGCAGGAGGCGGTTGCGTTCACCGCCAGAGAGCGATGAAACGGGACTTTGTGCGCGGGCTGGATGGAACAGGAAATCTTCCAAATAGCTCATCACATGCTTTTTCTTACCGCCGACTTCAACGTAATCATTGCCCTGTCCGAGCGTGTAAAACACGGTGTCGTTTTCGTTCAACGCGCTGCGGAACTGGTCGAAATAGGCGACCTCCTGCTTGCTGCCGATGCGGATTCTGCCGTAGGTCGGCTGCAATTCGCCCAAAATCAGCTTGAGGAAGGTGGTTTTGCCGATGCCGTTTGGGCCGATTAAGCCGATTTTGTCGCCGCGCTGCAAGATGGCGGAGAATTTATCCATGATAACTTTGTCGCCATAGGCAAACGAGGCATGTTCCAATTCGGCGATGATTTTGCCGCTTTTCTCACCGCTATCGAGCTTAAAGTTGACCTGCCCTTGTACGTTGCGGCGTTCGGCACGCTGGCGGCGCAGCTCTTCCAAACGACGCACGCGGCCTTCGTTGCGGGTACGGCGCGCTTCGATGCCTTTGCGTATCCACGCTTCTTCCTGCGCGTGGAATTTGTCGAAGAGGCGGTTGTGTTCGGCTTCAACCGCCAACTCTTGCGCTTTTTTCTCGCTGTATTTGGAGAACGAGCCGGGATAGGAGCGCAAAATACCGCGATCGAGTTCGACAATGCGCGTGGCGATATTGAGCGGAGGTATTTTTCCACATTGTAAATAGGGACGATGATGGAGAAAATCATAAATATCAATCCGTTGTATTAAGATGTTTGCGCGTATGCCTCAAACCCGCACCCGCAATGCGTTTGCATTCGCAC
>NZ_JBPBFH010000043.1:0-15053 GCF_050896295.1 Neisseria sp. SLRRB23 | reverse complement strand
CAACCCAAACAAACCAAATGGAGAAAAATATGAAGAAAAACCATTTTAATATAGCATTACTTTTTGTTTCCACCATGATGCTAACAGGATGTTTTGGTCATTGTGCGGATTTTAATTGCACGAGACTTAATCCACGCTGGGTGAAATCAGTTCATAATTGTCGATCAAATAACTATAAAGTTGTGTTATCGGCAATAGGAAGTAAATTTAACTATCAATCAACAAGCCAAGTTCAAGATAGTGACATTGGGCAACATATTTCTGGACAATGTACTTACTATGATGGCAGATACGATGTTCGCAAAGATAAGCAGTATGGACATTTGTTTGCAAAATGATTACGCCGATGTTTTACAGAAAAACGGCTATACCTAATACGGGTGCAGACGGTAAAACTTATAACAAATGTTTGGCTTTAATGGGAGGTGTGTATGAAACCGGCTGTGTGGGCGGCATTGCTGCTGTGTGCGTGTACCAGTAATTTCGGCGACAGGGAACATCAGTTCCTGCGTGATCAGACGGAAGAGGGAATCGCACAAACGGTTGTTAAAGGCAAAACGACCCGGGCGGAGGTAGAGGCACGTTTCGGGAAGCGCAACCCTTTCGGCTGTTATGCCTATCATGAAGTCAGCCTGCCTATTTATAATTTTTTGCCGACCAATTTCATTTATATGAAATCAGAACGCCGGCATTGGGAGTGGTGTGTGGATTACGACGGGGAGGGAGTTGTCCGGGACTACCGCTTTACACATAAAGTGGAAAAAGACGAGCGTTCCGTCATCCGGGATACGGTTGACGTCATCCGCAAAGAAGCGGGCAAATCCTTGGCGAAACCTGAAAAATGATAAAATGGGGTTTTCTGCTTCCAAGCCCGAAACCTGCCGTTCAGACGGCATTTGAGGATAAATATGAACCGTAACGAAATTTTATTCGACCGCGCCAAAGCCATCATCCCCGGCGGCGTGAATTCCCCCGTCCGCGCATTCGGCAGTGTCGGCGGCGTGCCGCGCTTTATCAAAAAAGCCGAAGGCGCGTATGTTTGGGACGAAAACGGCACGCGCTACACCGACTATGTCGGCTCTTGGGGCCCTGCGATTGTCGGACACGCGCACCCCGAAGTCATCGAAGCCGTGCGCGAAGCCGCGTTAGGCGGTTTGTCGTTCGGCGCGCCTACCGAAGGCGAAATCGTCATCGCCGAAGAAATCGCCAAAATCATGCCGTCCGTCGAACGGCTGCGCCTCGTCAGCTCCGGTACCGAAGCGACCATGACCGCCATCCGTCTGGCACGCGGTTTTACCGGCCGCGACAAAATCATCAAATTTGAAGGCTGCTACCACGGCCATTCCGACAGCCTGTTGGTGAAAGCAGGCAGCGGTCTGCTCACCTTCGGCAATCCTTCTTCCGCCGGTGTGCCTGCCGACTTTACCAAACATACTTTGGTACTCGAATACAACAATATCGCCCAACTGGAAGAAGCCTTTGCTCAAAGCGGCAATGACATTGCCTGTGTGATTTTGGAGCCTTTCGTCGGAAATATGAACCTTGTCCGCCCGACCGAAGCCTTCGTCAAAGCCCTGCGCGAATTGACTGAAAAACACGGCGCAGTGTTGATTTACGACGAAGTGATGACCGGTTTCCGCGTCGCGCTCGGCGGCGCACAATCGCTGCACGGCATCACGCCCGACCTGACCACGATGGGCAAAGTCATCGGCGGCGGTATGCCGCTTGCCGCGTTCGGCGGACGCAAAGACATTATGGAATGTATTTCCCCGTTGGGCAGCGTGTATCAGGCAGGTACATTGTCCGGCAATCCGATTGCGGTTGCCGCCGGTTTGAAAACGCTGGAAATCATTCAGCGCGAAGGCTTCTATGAAAACCTGACCGCCTTGACACAACGCCTTGCCAACGGTATTGCCGCCGCCGCCAAAGCGTACGGTATCGAGTTTGCCGCCGACAGCGTGGGCGGTATGTTCGGTCTGTATTTCGCCGGATACGCGCCGCGAAACTATGCCGATATGGCGCGTTCCAATATTGAAGGCTTCAAACAGTTTTTCCACGGTATGCTCGACCGCAGCATTGCCTTCGGCCCGTCCGCTTATGAAGCAGGTTTCGTTTCTGCCGCGCATACGCCCGAGCTGATTGACGAAACGGTTGCGGTTGCGGTTGAAGTGTTCAAGGCGATGGCTGCATGATGTTTTGACGGACAGGGTTTCTCTGTTCGATTTGTTTGGCAGATTGAAGTAAGAATGCACGCCGCCGTCATTCCCGCGCAGGCGGGAATCCCGACCTTTCAGTTTCTGTAATGATTGAAAATAAAGGCAAGCCCGCCCTTCCGGATTCCCGCCTGCGCGGGAATGACGGGCGTGTCTATTTTTGATTTCAATCTGCTGTCAAAATGCCGTCTGAAATGCAAACAGCGTTTCAGACGGCATTGTTTGTTTCTTATTGCGCTTCGGCTTTCGGGGCGGAAATCAGAAAGTGTTCGCGGTAGTGGCGCATTTCTTCGATGCTCTCCAAAATGTCGTCCAATGCCTTGTGCGAACCGCGTTTGACGACGCTTTTGGCAACGGGCGGATTCCAGCGTTTGGCAAGCTCTTTGAGCGTAGAAACGTCAAGGTTGCGGTAGTGGAAGTAGTTTTCCAGTTTCGGCATATATTTGACCATAAAACGCCGGTCTTGGTGGATGGAGTTGCCGCACATCGGTGTGGCGCGTTCGGGTACCCATTCCGACATAAAGTCCAGCAGTTTCTGTTCGACTTCGGCTTCGGTATGCGACGATTCGCGTACGCGCTGTGTCAGCCCCGTCCTGCCGTGTGTGGCGGTGTTCCACTCGTCCATATTGTCGAGCAGCTCGTCACTTTGGTGGATGGCGTAAACTTCGGATTGCGCCAATACATTCAAATCCGAGTCGGTAATAATCATCGCGACTTCGATAATGCGGTCGGTTTCGGGATTCAGCCCCGTCATTTCCATATCGAGCCAGCAGAGGTTGTTTTTGTCCTGCATGATGTTTCCTTTGCTTGTCAGCGTTTTGTCCCGCTCAATCGTGCCCATCCTTCTTCGGTTTCCGCAGGATCGAGATCGAACCATTGGCTGTAAATGCCGCTGAGTTCTTCGATTTGTTCGTCCAACAAACCGGATAACACGATGCGGCCGCCTTGTTTGGTGCGGGCGGCAAGCATTTCGCCGAGCATACGTAAAGGGTTGGCGAGGATGTTGGCAACAACTACGTCGAATTGCCCTTGAGGCAGGCCGTCGGGCAGGAAGAATTGTGCATCGACGTTGTTCTGTTCGGCGTTGTCCTTGCTGGCACGGATGGCCTGTTCGTCAATATCGACGCCGACGGCAGAACCTGCGCCGAGTTTGAGGGCGGCGATGGTCAGGATACCTGAACCGCAGCCGTAGTCGAGGACGCTTTCGCCGTTTTTGAGTTGTGTATCCAACCATTTGAGGCAGAGGCGCGTGGTCGGGTGGCTGCCGGTTCCGAAGGCGAGGCCGGGATCGAGGCGTAGGTTGACGGCAGTGCCTTCGGGGGCTTCGTGCCAAGAGGGGGTAATCCACAGGCGTTCGGAAATTTGGATGGGGTCGAATTGCGCTTGGGTCAGGCGTACCCAGTCTTGGTCTTCGAGGGTTTCACCGGTGTATACCAAGTCTTTTAATCCGCATTCTTGTGCGGCGGTTTGGATGATGGCGGCGGCTTCGTCGTGTTCGCCGAACAAGGCGATGACTTTGCTCTGCTGCCAGATTTGTTCGGTCGGCATACCGGGTTCGCCAAAGATGGCTTGTTCGTTTTCGGTACCTGCATAGGCATCTTCGATGGCGGCGGAGAGTGCGCCGTGTTCCATCAGGGTGTCGGCGAGGCGTTCGGCGACGGCATCGTTGACGTTGATGGTGATTTGTTGGTAAGGCATAGAGGGCTTTCTTAACAGACCTTCGGAATAGGGTCGTACTGTATAAGGGGATGGGTGTGTAACGGAAATGCCGTCTGAAAACGGACAAACTGTTTCAGACGGCATATCGGGGACGGCTTATTTGTCCTGTTTGGCTTTGCGATCTTCCAGCCAGTGTTCCAAATAGTGGATGCTGACGCCGCCTTTTTGGAAACCTGGGTCGTTGAACAAGTCGCGGTGCAGCGGCGTATTGGTTTTGATACCGGTAATCGCCAGCTCGGCAAGGGCTACGCGCATTTTGGCCATGGCTTGGTCGCGGTCTTTACCGACGACGCAGACTTTGCCGATCAGGCTGTCGTAGTATGGCGGGATACGGTAGCCTTGGTAGATGTGGCTGTCGACGCGGATACCGAAGCCGCCGGGCAGATGGCAGCTTTCAATCAGACCCGGGCTTGGGATGAAGTTGTACGGATCTTCGGCGTTGATACGGCACTCAAACGCGTGGCCTTCGACTTGAATATCCTTTTGTTTGTATTGCAACGGCAGGCCGGCCGCAATGCGCAATTGCTCTTGTACGATGTCTACGCCGGTGATGAGTTCGGTAACCGGATGCTCAACCTGAACGCGGGTGTTCATCTCGATAAAGAAGAACTCGCCGTCTTCGTACAGGAATTCAAACGTACCTGCGCCGCGATAGCCGATGCGTTTGCAGGCGTCGGCACAGGCTTTGCCGATTTTGGCGCGTTCTTTTTCAGTGATGAACGGAGCCGGTGCTTCCTCGATGACTTTTTGGTGGCGGCGCTGCATGGAGCAGTCGCGCTCGGCAAGGTAGATGGCGTTGCCGTGTTCATCGGCAATCACTTGGATTTCGACGTGGCGCGGACGTTGCAAATAGCGTTCCATGTAAACCATCGGGTTGCCGAATGCCGCGCCTGCTTCGGCTTTGGTCATTTCGACAGACTGGAGGAGGTCTTCTTTTTTCTCGACGACGCGCATACCGCGGCCGCCGCCGCCGCCGGAGGCTTTGATAATGACAGGGTAACCGACTTTATCGGCGATTTTGAGGATTTCTTCGCCGTCGTCGGGCAGCGCGCCGTCAGAACCGGGAACACAAGGCACGCCCGCTTCGATCATGGCGTGTTTGGCGGATACTTTGTCGCCCATCAGGCGGATGGTATCTGCTTTAGGGCCGATGAAGATAAAGCCTGATTGTTCGACCTGTTCGGCGAAATTGGCGTTTTCGGCAAGGAAGCCGTAGCCGGGGTGGATGGCATCTGCATCGGTAACCTCGGCGGCGGCGATAATGGCGGGGATATTCAGATAGCTTTGTGCCGAGGAGGCGGGACCGATACACACGGATTCATCGGCAAGTTTGACGTGGAGACTGTCTTTGTCGGCTTCGGAGTGGACGGCAACGGTGGCAATGCCCATTTCACGGCAGGCCCGCAGCACCCGCAATGCGATTTCGCCGCGGTTGGCGATTAAAACTTTTTTCAACATGATGACTTTTCCTGTGGTTTTAGGCGACCCGACATAAAAGAGGCGGGTGCAAAAATGCTGGAAGGAGAAAGCATTTCAGACGGCATCGGGAATCTATGCCGTCTGAAAACAGGATTATTCGATAATGAAGAGCGGTTCGCCGAATTCGACGGGGGTACCGTTTTCGACCAGGATTTCTTTGACCGTACCGGATTTTTCGGCTTCAATTTCGTTCATCAGTTTCATCGCTTCGATGATGCACAAGGTGTCGCCTGCTTTAACTTGTTGTCCGACTTCGACAAATGCGGAAGCATTCGGGCCGGGTGCGCGGTAGAACGTACCGACCATAGGTGATTTTTGCGCATTGGACAAATCTCGGGCTGCAGGTGCTGCGGCAGGCGCGGGGGTTGTTGCGGCGGGTGCCGGTGCAGGTGCGGCAGCCATGGCTGCGGCAGGTGCGGGTGCGGCATAAACCGGTGCTGCTGCGATGGTTCGGGTAATGCGGACTTTTTCTTCGCCTTCGGTAACTTCGATTTCAGCAATACCGGATTCTTCAACCAGATCGATCAGTTTTTTTAATTTGCGCAAATCCATTTTTGTTCCTTTAACGGCTGCCGGTTTTTCGGCGGGCTGTTGCGTTGGTTTTTCAGAAAACAGCCGGCTTGCGGCAACGGCGCAAACCGGGCGGAATAGGGTTTGGAAAAGTTTTTCCAACGGCGGAAAACAACCGTAATAATGTGTTTATTTTCCCGAAGTTGTCGGCAAATGTCCAGTAAAATATTAAAAAACAGCAGTTTTTGGCGGAAATATGCAGGGGGTCGGTTTCGTATGCGAGGTATGCTTTGTCGAGAGTGTTTATTCTAATTTATTGGTTTTTCGGACAAAGATGCCGTCTGAAAAAGATAAGTGCGTATAATGGCGGCTTGCCCGAACGAGAGTGTCACAATGGATATTTCAGATTTTGATTTTACCCTGCCCGAACAGCTGATTGCCCAGCATCCGCCCGACGTGCGCGGCAGCAGCCGCCTTTTGGTCGCGCTGCCCGATATGCCGCTGCAAGACCGGGTATTCGGCGATTTGCCCGATTATGTCGAGGCAGGCGACGTTTTGGTATTCAATAACACGAAGGTTATGAAGGCGCGGTTGTTTGGGCAGAAAGACAGCGGGGGCAGAATCGAGGCTTTGATTGAGCGTGTTTTAGACAGTCATACCGCACTGGCGCATATCCGTTCGTCCAAGTCACCCAAGCCCGGTATGGGGTTGGTGTTTGAAGGCGGCATCCGCGCCGTGATGGTCGGGCGTGAGGGCGAACTGTTCTGCCTGCGTTTTGAAGGCGGTCAAACCGTTTACGAACTTTTGGAACAGAACGGACATCTGCCCCTGCCGCCTTATATCGAACGNGCCGCCGATGCGGATGACGACAGCCGTTATCAAACCGTTTATGCCAAATATCAGGGTGCGGTCGCCGCGCCGACGGCGGGCCTGCATTTTACGGAAGAACTTTTGCGCCGTCTGAAAGACAAAGGCGCGGTAACCGCAGAAGTAACCCTGCACGTCGGTGCGGGGACATTCCAACCCGTGCGTGTGGAAAAAATCGAAGAACACAAAATGCACAGCGAATGGTTTGAAGTGCCGTCTGAAACCGTCGCCGCCGTTGAGGCGGCAAAAGCCCGGGGGAACAAGGTCTGGGCGGTCGGCACGACTTCCATGCGCGCCCTCGAGTCTGCCGCGCGCGCGACGGGATACTTGAAAGACGGGCAGGGCGACACCGATATTTTCATCACGCCGGGCTACCGTTTTAATGTTGTCGACAGGCTGGTTACCAATTTTCATTTGCCGAAATCGACGCTGCTGATGTTGGTCAGCGCGTTTTCGGGTATGGGTCATATCCGCGCCGTGTATCGTCATGCGGTCGAACGCGAATACCGTTTCTTCAGCTACGGCGATGCGATGGTTTTGGGGCGGAACGAAGGGGGCGGACTTTAAATCGCCGCTGTCCGTTGCAAGATAGATGCCGTCTGAACCGTGGTTCGGGCGGTATAGTGGATTAACAAAAATCAGGACAAGGCGACGAAGCCGCAGACAGTACAAATAGTACGGTAAGGCGAGACAACGCCGTACCGGTTTTTGTTAATCCACTATAAAAAGAAAGTGAAGGCTATGTGCAACAAAATGCCGTCTGACACCGTAAAGGTTTCAGACGGCATTTTTCAAGCTGATTCAGGTATCAGCTGCGGTTTTTCAAACGACCGTGCAGCTCTTGGACGCTGTACACGCCCAGATGGTCGCGGCTTTTCGCACCTTCGCTCATCGCTTCGCCGCCGGCGGTGGTGGTGTATTGCGGCACACGTTGCTGCAATGCGCTTTGGCGGATGATGTGGCTGTCGGACACGGATTGCGGATCGCTGGAAACGGTATTCACGACCAGTGCGATTTCACCGTTTTTCAGCGCGTCGCCGATGTGCGGGCGGCCTTCGGGGACTTTATTGATGGTTTGTACAATCAGTCCCTGTTCGGTCAGGTATTGCGCTGTGCCGCGTGTGGCACAGATGCCGTAGCCTAAGGCTTGGAAGTTCTTTGCGGTTTTGATAACGCGTTCTTTGTCTTCTTCGCGCACGGAGAGGAAGATTTTGCCGGTCGGGTTGAGGCGTTCGCCCGCGCCGAGTTGGGCTTTGTAGTAGGCTTCGCCGAAGCTTGCGCCCACGCCCATCACTTCGCCGGTGGAGCGCATTTCAGGACCGAGAATGGTGTCCACGCCCGGGAATTTGATGAAGGGGAACACGGCTTCTTTAACGGCATAGAAATCGGGGACGACTTCTTTTTCCACGCCTTGTTCTTTCAGGGAAATGCCTGCCATACAACGTGCGCCGACTTTGGCGAGCGGCACGCCGGTGGCTTTGGAAACAAATGGCACGGTGCGGCTGGCGCGCGGGTTCACTTCCAACACGAACACCACGCCGTCCTGCACGGCAAACTGTACGTTCATCAGACCGACCACGCCCAGCGCGTATGCCATGGCTTTGGTTTGGCGGCGGATTTCGTCTTGGATTTCTTCGCTGAGCGAGTAGGGCGGCAGCGAGCAGCCGGAGTCGCCGGAGTGGATGCCTGCCTGTTCAACGTGCTGCATGATGCCGCCGATAACCACGTCTTTGCCGTCTGAAACGCAGTCCACATCGACTTCAATCGCGTTGTTCAGGAAGAAATCGAGCAGCACGGGGCTGTCTTCGGAAACCTGCACGGCTTCGCGCATGTATTTTTGCAGCTCTTCGGCAGAGTGAACAATCTGCATGGCGCGGCCGCCGAGTACGTAAGAAGGACGGACAACCAACGGATAACCGATTTCTTTGGCTTTGAAGAGCGCTTCTTCTTCGTTGTGGGCGATGCGGTTGGGCGGCTGGCGCAGGCCTAAGTCGTTCAACACTTTTTGGAAGCGTTCGCGGTCTTCGGCGGCATCGATGCTGTCGGCGGACGTGCCGATGATGTTCACGCCGTTTTCAACCAGCGCGTTGGCGAGTTTCAGCGGGGTTTGACCGCCGTAATGCACAATCACGCCCCACGGGTTTTCGGTGCGGACGATTTCCAACACGTCTTCCAGCGTCAGCGGCTCGAAATACAGGCGATCGCTGGTGTCGAAGTCGGTGGACACGGTTTCGGGGTTGCAGTTAACCATAATCGTTTCAAAACCCGATTCGCGCAGGGCAAGCGCGGCATGAACGCAGCAGTAGTCAAACTCGATGCCCTGACCGATGCGGTTCGGGCCGCCGCCGAGAATCATCACTTTTTTACGGTCGGAAGGACGCGCCTCGCATTCTTCTTCGTAAGTGGAGTAGAGGTAGGCGGTTTCGGTGGCGAACTCGGCGGCGCAGGTATCGACGCGTTTGTAAACCGGATGCAGGTTCAGCGCGTAGCGGTGTTCGCGCACTTCTTTTTCGCTTACGTTCAACAATTGTGCCAAACGTTTGTCAGAGAAGCCTTTGCGTTTCAGACGGCGTAGGGCGGCGAAATCCAAATCACTTAAAATGCCGTCTGAAACCGCTTTTTCTTCCTTCATCAAGTCTTCGATTTGCGCCAAGAACCAAGGGTCGATGGCGCAGATTTCGTGGATTTCTTCCAGTGTGAAGCCTGCGCGGAACGCATCGGCTACAAACAGCATACGTTCAGGGCCGGGGTTTGCCAGTTCGCGGCGGATTTCCGCTTTGTCGGAGCTTCTCGGATTGAAGCCGCACAAGCCGGTTTCCAAGCCGCGCAGGGCTTTTGGGAAGCTTTCTTGAATGGTACGGCCCATCGCCATCACTTCGCCCACGGATTTCATCTGCGTGGTCAGGCGGTCGTCTGCGGCAGGGAATTTTTCAAACGCGAAACGCGGGATTTTGGTTACCACATAGTCGATGGAAGGCTCGAACGACGCAGGCGTGCGGCCGCCGGTGATGTCGTTGCGCAACTCGTCCAGCGTAAAGCCGACCGCCAGCTTCGCCGCCACCTTCGCAATCGGGAAGCCCGTCGCTTTGGAAGCTAGCGCGGACGAACGGCTCACGCGCGGGTTCATCTCAATCACAATCATCTCGCCGTTTTCAGGGTTTACCGCAAACTGAACGTTCGAGCCGCCCGTGTCCACGCCGATTTCGCGCAATACCGCCAGCGAAGCATTACGCATGATTTGGTATTCCTTGTCCGTCAGCGTTTGCGCAGGCGCAACCGTAATCGAGTCGCCCGTATGCACGCCCATCGGGTCGAAGTTTTCAATCGAGCAGATAATGATGCAGTTGTCGTTCTTGTCGCGCACCACCTCCATCTCGTACTCTTTCCAGCCGAGCACTGACTGCTCAATCAACAGCTCATGCGTGGGCGACGCATCGAAACCGCGTTCGCAAATCGCCAGAAACTCGTCTTTATTGTAGGCAATGCCGCCGCCCGAACCGCCCATCGTGAAAGAAGGACGAATCAGGGTAGGGAAGCCGACCTGTTCTTGCGCTGCCAAAGCCTCGTTCATGGTGTGGCAGACAAAAGATTTCGGGCAGGACAAACCGATTTTTTCCATCGCTTCCTTAAAGCGGCCGCGGTCTTCTGCTTTATCGATAGCATCTTCGGTCGCACCGATCAGCTCGACGTTGTATTTCGCCAGTACACCGTTGCGCGCCAAATCCAGCGCACAGTTCAGCGCGGTCTGACCGCCCATCGTGGGCAGAATCGCATCAGGCCGCTCCTTGGCGATAATCTTTTCCACCGTCTGCCACATAATCGGCTCGATGTAGGTAACATCCGCCATTTCAGGGTCGGTCATAATCGTGGCGGGGTTGGAATTCACCAGAATGACTTTATAGCCTTCTTCACGCAAAGCCTTGCAGGCCTGTGCGCCCGAATAGTCAAATTCGCAAGCCTGACCGATAACGATAGGGCCGGCGCCGATGATAAGGATGGATTTTAGGTCGGTACGTTTGGGCATGGGTGGGTCTCTCTGTTTATTACAATTTAATTTGTTGGATTAACTTTAATGTTTTTACTTTATCACTGCGCAATGCGACTTCATTTCCTGTTTCCCCTCGGATAATTCCGTCTATATTATTTTGGACGCAGAATTCAAATAAAGCTTTATTTAAGTTTGAATGGGAATAATCAAGATAATTAGCGGTTATTTCATGGAAATGTACTTTGCCAAATTGAGCAAGGTTTAACGTTTCTTGAGTAGATAATTCATTTTTATATGCAACCCCATATCCATCTTTTTCTGCATCTTTTGCCCATGGATTATAATAGTCTTGTTGCTCACTATCGGGTGTAAACCAAGTTACAACTGATTGATTTAAAGAATTTGAATTAAAATCAATTATTCCAGAATGCCATAATTTTTGAGAAGTAGGTAAAGTTATAATTTTCTTACCGAGATTATTCCAAATTGAATTAAGCTCATTAATAGCGATGGTAATATTCATATTATTTATTCCTTATTTTTATATCAAACACAGTATGTAAGCATAGGTTAGGCTGAAAACCCAACACAACCCGCTTAATCGTCTAAAAATGTTGGGTTTGCCAACCCAACCTACCTTGATGTCGTCTGAAATTGACTCGACACCATAGCCACTGTATTTTTCACCCCGTCGGGCAAAAATACCAAAACTCAAATCAAGCCGCCCGGCTGCCGTGCTCGGCAAGCCCTAGCCCAATGTAGGGTATTATGAGGAACGCACGCACGCGTTCTCCATTTTCCCTGCAACCCCAACCCACCGCGTGCGTGCCTTGCGGCACACATCCTACCAACGGGTTCAAAGGTCATCTGAAAAAAATCTCGCGGCGTTTGTTCCATCTATCTGGCGATAAATACTGCCTGAAAAATTCCCGCTGTCGATGTTTCGGGCATTCTTTCTCAAACCACCTGCAACCGCAAAATCTGCCGAAACCTGCCCCCTCCCCCGTGGGGGAGGGATGGGGAGAGGGCATTCTCCGAATTTCGGCAACCTTCCCCAACACCCTAACCGTCCCAATACAAGCTTTGCGGCTTGTTGCCCTCTCTCTAACGCTTTCCCACGGGGAGAGAGGACGGGGTGGCTGTTGGGGTTAAGGATTCCGCAAGGAAAACGAGTGTGCAGTCTGCTTTTTTTGCTTTTCAGACGGCCTTTTAAACGCCCAATTCAGGCAACCTATATCCTATTATTTTAAAAATCCAATCAAAATCAGCATCTGCTACCGTGCAGGCTGCTTTTCTAATTCCTGTAACACGCGCAGGATTTCCGCGAGCACATCGTTTGTCTGCTGCAAAATCTCGTGATTCCAAAAACGCAGCACGGTAAAGCCCAGGCTGTTGAGATATGCCGTCCGCGCGTGGTCGTATGCGGCTTGTTCTGTGTGCTGCCCGCCGTCTGCTTCGATAATCAGCTTGGGCGTTACGCACATAAAATCAACAATATAATTTCCTATCGGCTGCTGGCGGCGGAATTTATAGCCGTTCAGACGGCCTGCCCGCAGGTGCTGCCACAATTTTGCTTCCGCCTCGCTCATTTCTTGGCGCATGGCTTTGGCGCGTTGATGCAGGGCAGGGTTGTCGGCGGTCAATAGTTTTTCGGGCGTACTCATTTTTGTTGTCGGGTTGCTGTTTGTGCAAACCTTACGGCTTGTTGCCCTCTCTCTAACTCTCTCCCACGGGGAGAGAGGACGGGGCGGCTGTTGGGATTAAGGGTTCTGTAAGGAAAACAGCTTGTTCAGGTTGCTTTTTTATTTTTCAGACAATCTGAAGTCAACGGTAAATCCAAGTTGCCTTTCAAGCCGCCTGCAACCGCAAAATCTGCCGCAACCTGCCCCCTCCCCCGTGAGGGAGGGTTGGGAAGAGGGCATTCCCCGAATTTCGGCAAACTTCCCAAATACTTTAACTACCCCAATACAAGCCTTGCGGCTTGTTGCCCTCTCTCTAACTCTCTCCCACGGGAGAGAGGACGGGGCGGCTGTTGGGATGAAGGGTTCTGCAAGGAAAATAGGTTGTGCAGGCTGTTTTTTATTTCGCACAAGCCGTCTGAAAACTTCCTTAAAAACTAGTAATAAATGTAATCAAGCCCAAAATAATGCCGGGGGCGTTTGCCAGCATGACGGGGTAGTCGCGTTTTTCTTTCAAAAAGCCGTAGGCAACCCATAATGTGCAGTTGATGGCGGCGACGAGGGGTTGCAGCGGCGAGCCGGGGTTGCCGGCAAGGTTGTTTTGGATTTGTGGGATATAGGAAACGTACATGCCGACGGCGGTCAGGGTGGCGACGACGGATAGGATGCGCATTTGCTTTTCTGTCATGGTTTTTCCTTTCTGATTTGAGGGCTGAGTTTTCAGACAGTATAGATGTTGAGAGGGTGTCTGAATTTATATTTTTTGAGGTTTGGTTTTCAGACGGCCTATTGTTGAGTTGAGTGTGGCCGTCTGAAAAAATCAGCTTTATTGTTTTGCTGCTTTGATATTGTCAATGAATTTATCGAATAGATAGCCAACGTCTTGCGGGCCGGGGCTGGCTTCGGGGTGGCCTTGGAAGCAGAATACAGGTTTGTCGGTCAGTTCGATACCTTGCAAGGTGTTGTCGAACAAGGATTTGTGGGTAATGCGTGCGTTGGCGGGCAGGGTGTCGGCATCGACGGCGAAGCCGTGGTTTTGGCTGGTAATGACGACTTTGCCGCTGTCCAAATCTTGTACCGGGTGGTTGGCACCGTGATGGCTGAAGCGCATTTTCAGGGTTTTTGCGCCGATAGCGAGGCTGATCAGCTGGTGTCCCAAGCAAATGCCGAAAATCGGTTTGCCGCTTTCCATCAGTTTTTGTACGGCTTTGATGGCGTAGGTGCAAGGCTCGGGGTCGCCGGGACCGTTGGACAGGAATACGCCGTCAGGATTGAGTACCAACACGTCTTCCGCTCCGGTTTGCGCCGGAACGACGGTCAGGCGGCAGCCGCGCGAGGCGAGCATACGCAGGATGTTGGTTTTCACGCCGAAATCGTAGGCAACGACGTGGTAAGGCTGTTCGGAAGGGGTAACGAAACCTTTGCCCAATTCCCATTCGCCTTCGGTCCATTCGTAAGTTTCTGTGCAGGAAACTTCTTTTGCCAAGTCTTTGCCGACCATGCTGCCGAATGCGGCGATGAGTTCTTGCGCTTTTTCGATTGTGGCATCCGCACCTGTCAGAATCGCGCCGCCTTGCGCGCCTTTTTCGCGCAACAGCGTGGTCAGGCGGCGGGTGTCGATGTCGGCGATGGCGACGGTTTTGTTGCGTACCAGATAGTCGTGCAGGCTTTCGGAGGCGCGGAAGTTGCTGTGCAAGAGCGGCAGGTCGCGGATAATCAGGCCGGCGGCATAAACGCTGCGGCTTTCTTCATCTTCAGCGTTGGTGCCGGTATTGCCGATGTGGGGGTAGGTGAGGGTAACGATTTGTTTGCAGTAGGAAGGGTCGGTCAGGATTTCCTGATAGCCGGTCATCGAAGTATTGAACACGACTTCGCCGGAAGTCGAACCTTCGTAACCAATTGATGTGCCGTGAAATACGCTGCCGTCAGCGAGGACGAGGAGGGCGGGGGTGCTCATGATGGGAATCCTGTTTTTAATAAAATTCTTGACAATGCCGTCTGAAGGGACTTCGGCAGGGGGCATCCGGTCGGAAAAATCCGGTCAAAAAAAAACACGCCGCGCAAGATAGACGCGTAACGTGCTTTTCGGGCAAGTGCCTATACCCTGAAAGCAGCATATTTTAAGACGAAACATACCCGATTTCAAGCGTAAACGCGGCAGGCGGGCTGATATGTTCGCGCGAAAACGGAAATCCGTGGCGTAAAACCGCCCGCTCCGCGCCCACAATGCCCGTTACGCATTTTCCCACGTCCGCCCAGCGAAACTATGGGAATACCCGAACCGTCAGGAATACCCGAATCGTCATTCCCGCGCAGGCGGGAATCCAGACCTGTCGGCACAGAAACTTATCGGGTATAACGGTTTCTTGAGATTCCGCATCCTAGATTCCCGCCTGCGCGGGAATGACGGCATATTTCTTTCAGTGGGTGCAAAGCGGGCTGTAGGGTGGGCTTCAGCCCACCGATTCCGCTTTGATGAGGTCGGAGGCGGTGCCCTNCATGGGGGCGTTGCTGGCGGCGCGTTCGGCTCCGGCGCGGGCGTTGGCGTTTTTGTTGCGGATGTCGGGCAGGTAGAGGCGGCGGCCGGATAGGGTTTCA